>CALDBJ010000024.1 GCA_937937835.1 uncultured Collinsella sp. | reverse complement strand
CGTGTAGTCCCGTTCTCGTTGGCTTTTTGGGCCGGGCGTCCCGTACGTTCGGGAGCCCGGCCCGTTATTTTGAAAGGAAGTGGGGATGAACCGCTTCATCGACATCAACCCGGAGAGGTGCATCGGCTGCGGAACATGCCAGTCCGCCTGTGCCGACGCCCACCGGATGCAGGGTCTTCAGGATACGCCGCGCCTGGCGCTCGTGAAGACCGGCGGTATTTCGGCCGCCCTTGCCTGCCACCATTGCGAGGGTGCCCCCTGCGCCGAGGTTTGCCCGGTGAATGCCATCGAGCACGATGGCGACCGCATCCACGTCAAGGAGCAGGAGTGCATCGGGTGCAGGCTGTGCGCCATCGCGTGCCCCTTCGGAGCCATCCATCCCGATGGCACGTCTATCGCCGGTGTCGCAGGCATGTGCGACCCGACGCCTTCGTACCCTAAGTCCCTGAGCAGCCTGCTTACGTGGGCTCCCGGCCAGTACACCTGCGCTGTCAAGTGTGACCTGTGCGCCTTCGATCCGGACGGCCCACATTGTGTGGCGGCGTGCCCCACCAAGGCACTGACCGTCATGGGCGGCGCGGCCGATCGCGAGCTCGACGAGGCCAAGCGCCTGCGCTCGATCGAAAACGGTCCGGTTGTCGACGTTACCGCTGTGGCCCAGGGTCTGTCCGAGAAAGCAGAAGGGAGCGTAAACAATGGATAGCATGACGCTGTTTATCGCATCGCTTGCCGTCTCGTGCATCGGTGCGCTCGCCTCGGTTCTGCTGATCAAGGCCGATAACGCCGCCAAGACCGCCGGCTGCCTTATCGGCGCCGCCGCCGCGGTGCTTTCGTTTGTGGCCGGTATCCAGGCCGTGCTGGGCGATGTCACGTCGGTCGACACCATCGTGTTCTTCCCGTTTGCCCATTTCCAGCTGCTGCTCAATCAGCTGTCCGGTCTGTTCGTGGCGCTCATCTCGGTGCTCGCGTTTGCCGGTTCGATCTACGGTCTCAACTACTTTGATGAGTACCCGGGCAAAAAGGGCCGCGCTGGCTTCTTCTTTAACACCTTCGTGGCGTCCATGATGCTCGTCATCACCGCCGACAACGTGTTTTGGTTCCTGGTCGCCTTTGAGCTCATGTCGCTTACCTCGTACTTCCTGGTCGTGATCGAGGAGAACGAGAACTCCATCCATGGCGGTTGGCTCTACTTTGTGATCGCACACGTGGGTTTTGTGCTCATCATGGCGAGCTTCCTCACCATGACCAACTTCGCCGGTGGCTCGTTTGCCTTTGCGGATTTCCGCGCTACGCAGTTTAGCCCTGCGGTCGCATCCGTGTGCTTCGTGCTCGCCTTCTTTGGCTTTGGCGCCAAGGCCGGTATCATCCCGCTGCACGGCTGGCTGCCCAAGGCACATCCCGAGGCGCCGTCCAACGTGTCGGCCCTCATGTCCGGCGGCATGATCAAGATCGGTATCTTCGGTATCCTCAAGGTTGGTCTCGACCTGCTCTCCGCCTCGGGCGTTCAGGTCTGGTGGGGCCTTATGGTCATGGTCTTCGGTGCGATCTCGTCGGTCCTCGGCGTGGCCTTCGCCCTGCAGGAGCATGACATCAAGCGTCTGCTGGCCTATCACTCCGTCGAGAACATCGGCATCATTCTGCTCGGCGTCGGCGCCTCCATGGCCGCCATGGCGCTCAACTCGGTCGGCATCGCCGTCCTGGCTCTGATGGCCGCCCTCTACCACACGTTTAACCACGCGATGTTTAAGGGCGAGCTGTTCTTGGGCGCCGGTGCGCTGCTGTACTCCACGGGTACGCGCAATATGGAGAAGATGGGCGGCCTGTTCCGTCGTATGCCGGCAACGGCCATCTGCTTCCTCATTGGCGCGCTTGCCATCTCGGCCATCCCGCCCTTCAACGGCTTTGTGTCCGAGTGGTTTACCTACCAGTCGCTGTTTAACGCCGCCATGCAGGGTGACAAGGCCGTCATGATCGTGGCCGTGTTCGCTGCCGTCGCGCTTGCCATTACCGGCGCTCTGGCCGTCACGTGCTTCGTCAAGGCCTATGGCGTCTCCTTTGCCTCCGCGCCCCGCTCCGAGGCCGCGGCCAATGCCAAGGAGGTTCCCGCCCCCATGGTGTTTGCGCAGGGCCTGCTCGCGGCCATCTGCGTCGTGCTGGGCATTGGCGCTCCCGTGATCGCGCCCGTGCTGGTCGATGTCGCCGCGTCCGTGCTGCATCCGTACGGTGGCGTGTTTGCCGCCGAGGGCATGGAGCTCATGAACCAATACTCCGGCGCTGCCACCTCCACGCCCGCGATCGCTATTGCGCTCGTGGTACTTGTCGGCCTTGCCTGCGGTTATCGCAAGCTTAAGACCGTCGGCAAGGTGCAGAAGTCCCAGCCGTGGGCATGCGGCTATGCTCCCAACGAGCATATGCCCGTCGTGGCCACGACCTTCGCCTCCGAGGTGTCCTGGTTTATGCAGCCGCTCTACACGCTGCGCGACCGCTGCACGGCCGTCTGCTGGTCCATCGCTCACTTCTTCCAGAAGCTCACCGGTGTGGCCGAGGCTGTGGAGCCCGTACCCGACAAGGTTCTCGTCGATGCCCCGCATAAGGGTGTCGAGAAGCTCGCCGACCTCGCGACTAAGCTCGAGGGCGGCAACTACAGCATCTATATCTGCTACATCGTCGCGGCACTCGTGGTGTTCCTCGTGTTCGCCGTGCAAATGGGTTAAGGAGGGGAGAGCATGAACAACATCGTACTTGCCGTTCTGCAGGGCGTGGTCGTCATGGCCGTCGCGCCGTTCTTCTCCGGTCTCGGCCGCGTGATCCGTGCCAAGATGCACAACCGTCGCGGCCCCAGCATCATGCAGGACTACCGCGACCTGGCAAAGCTCTTTGCGCGTCCCGAGTCCCAGAGCGAGGATGCGAGCTTTGCACTGCGCATCATGCCGCCGCTGTTCTTCGCCGTCGCCTTTATGCTCGCGATGGGTCTGCCGCTCTTTACGGCGCAAAGCCCCATCCCGGTCTTTGGTGACGCCATCACCATCATGTACAGCCTGGCGCTCGCCCGCTTCTTCTTCGCCCTCTGCGGTGTGGATTCGTCCAACGCCTACGCCGGTATCGGCGGCGTCCGCGAGCTGCTCATGAGCGTGCTCATCGAGCCGTCCATGCTGTTGGCGCTGTTTGCCGCCGCCCTGGTGTGCGGCTCCACCGACATCGCCACCATGGGTCAGCACATCATGACGGGCGCCATCGACGCGCCGGTCGCCGTGATCCTCGCCGGCATCGCCTTTGCGATTGCCTGCTACATGGAACTCGGCAAGCTGCCCTTTGACCAGGCCGAGGCCGAGCAGGAGCTTCAGGAAGGTCCGCTCGCCGAGCTTTCGGGCCCGTCGCTCGCCATGGCCAAGCTTGCCATGTCCATGAAACAGGTCCTGGTCGTCGCCTGGTTCTGCGCGATCTTCGTCCCCTGGGGCGAGCCCACGACCGTGGGCGCCGCCGCCGTTCTTGGCGCAGTCATCTTCCTGGTGAAGTGCCTGATCGACTTTGTCGTATGCGGCGTGATCGAGAACTCCTGCTCGCGCTCGCGTTTTAAGGTGCTCGGTAATCAGACCTGGGCCGTCGTGGGCATCGCCGTTCTGGCGTTTGTCTTCGTGGTCGTCGGCGTGTAGGAGAAGGGAGAAACAATGTCATTTGCAGTCAGTCTGTCCCTTCTCGGCTTGGTCGCTATCGCGGCCCCGATGGTGGCCTCGGTGCTCGTCGCCCTGTTCCCCCGTCCGTACGCCAAGTGGTTCAGCGTTTTGGGTGCCGCCGTCTCGACGGTCTGCACCATCGCCCTCGCCGCGAATTTCGCTGGCGCCGGCATGCCCGACACGCAGGTCCCCCCTGATCTCGTTTGGGCAGACCCTCGTCATGGGATTCACCTTCGATCGCATGAGCACGCTGCTCGCGCCTGCCTTTGTGGGTATCGGCCTGCTTGTCGTGATCTATTCGATTCCCTATATGAGCGAGAATAACCGTGAGCATCCCGACGCACCGCGTCGTCGCTTCTACGCGTACCTCGCGACCTTCATCGGCGCCATGGCCGGCCTTGTGTACAGCTCGACCCTTTTGGGCCAGCTCGTGTTCTTTGAGATCACGGGTGCGTGCTCTTGGGGCCTCATTAGCTACTACATGTCGCCTACGGCCAAGAAGGCCGGCATGAAGGCGCTCATCATCACCCATATCGGCGCTCTGGGACTCTACATCGGCGCGGCCTTCCTGTTCGCCGGAACCGGCACGTTCGCGCTGAGCGCGATCTCCCAGCTCGATTCCGGTATGAAGACCGTCGTGCTGCTGCTCATCCTGTTCGCCGCTTGGGCCAAGTCCGCCCAGTTCCCGCTCTACATGTGGCTGCCCTCCGCAATGGAGGCCCCCACGCCCGTTTCCGCCTACCTCCATGGCGCGTCCATGGTGAAGGTCGGCGTGTGCGTGTTCGCCCGCGCTCTTGCGAGTGCCGGCGATATCCCCGAGATCGTCGGTTGGGTCGCCATTATCGACGCCATGGTCACCATGCTCTTTGGTTTCCTTATGTACCTGCCGCAAAAGGACATGAAGCGCCTGCTGGCCTTCTCCACAATCGCCCAGCTCTCCTATGTGTTCTTTGGTCTGGGCCTTTCGGTCTTTGGCAGCCAGCTGGCCTTTGATGGCGCCGTGTGCCACATCTTTAACCACGCTTTCGCCAAGACGCTGTTCTTCCTGATCGCCGGTTCGTTCTCCTTTACGCTCGGCACGCGTATGCTGCCCAAGCTTCGCGGCATCGTAAAGAAGTACCCGATCTCGGGCGTGGGCTTTGGTGTCGCGGCGCTCGCCATTGCCGGCGTGCCGCCCATGAACACGTTCTTCTCGAAGTTCCAGATCATCGCCGGTGGCTTCTCTGTGGGTGCCGGCAACGTCGCGATCCTGGTGCTCGTGTGCATCATGGTCGCCGAGACCGTCGCCACCTTCGCCTGGTTCCTCAAGTGGATGGGCTATTGCCTGCCCGGCGAGCCGAGCGAAGAGGTCGCTGCGGGAGCCCCGCTTCCCCGCGCGATGGCGTTTGTGTTCATCGTGCTCATCATCATGGTCATCGTCAGCGGCCCGCTTTCGGCCAGCTGGATCGGTTAGGAGGTAGAACGACATGGGTTATTCGATCGTCAACATCCTTGGCGGCCTTCTGATCGTCACGTCCACCATGGTGGTTGTCTCCAAGAACATCAAACATTCCATCCACTGGTATGCGGTGCAGTCGCTGGTGCTCGTGGGGCTTCTCGCCACGCTCGGTGTCACCACTGGTGCGCAGGAGCTGCTTATGTGGGCTGGATCTGCCTTTATCACCAAGGTCGTCCTGGTCCCTTATATCCTCAACCGTGCGTACAAGAAGATGGGCGAGCCGAGCGACGCATCGCTCAAGGCCGGCCTTAAGCCCGCGTGGGCCATTTGCATCATCGCCGTGGAGGTCGCGATCTGCTTTGCCGTCGTGACGCAGATCAGCCTGCCCACGGCCGAGGTCGCAACGCCTGCGCTCGCTATTAGCTTCGCTCACTTCTTTGTGGGCCTCACCTGCATCATCTCGCAGCGCAACATCATGAAGCAGATCTTTGGATACTGCCTTATGGAAAACGGCAGCCATGTGACGCTCGCGCTTTTGGCCCCCACCGCTCCCGAGATCATCGAGATCGGTATCGCCACCGACGCCATCTTTGCCGTCATCATCATGTCCATCGTCGTGCGTCGCATTTGGGACGACTGCCATTCGCTCGATGCGCGCGACCTGTCCGAGCTGAGGGGGTAGTCCATGGAAACGTTGATTCTCGCCCTGCTCGCGACTCCTTTGGTGTTCTCGCTGGTCATGGCGTTTTTGCCCAAGAGCACGTCCTATAACGTGTTTGCCGGTCTCAACCTGGTCTCCGTCGCAGCCGTCCTGGTGCTGTCGATTGTGACAGCCGGTGACGTCCTTATGAGCGGCGACACCGCGAGCGCTCTTGGCCTGTGGTTCCACCTCGATTCGCTGGGCGCCATCTTTGTGCTGCTCATCGGCTTTATCGGTTTTCTTACCGGGCTGTTCTCGCTGCCCTATGTAAAGGCCGATATCGAGGAGGGCTCCATGCCCGCCGAGCGCGCCAAGCAGTATTTTGCGCTGTTTAGCCTGTTTGTGTTCACCATGCTGCTCGCGTGCCTGTCCAACAACATGATCCTCACGTGGGCCGCCGTGGAGGCAACCACGCTTTCCACCGTGTTCCTCGTGGGTATCTACAAGAACAAGACGGCCCTCGAGGCTTCTTGGAAGTATGCGATGGTCTGCACCGCCGGCGTGGCCTTTGGCCTGTTCGGTACGCTGCTGATCTACGCCAACGCCGCCGACGTGATTCCCAACGCCCACGAGGCCGCATTCCTATCGTGCGTGCTGCCGTATGCCGACCAGTTCGACCCGACGCTCATGCGCCTCGCCTTTGCGTTTATCGTGATCGGCTTTGGCACCAAGGCCGGCCTGTTCCCCATGCACACTTGGCTGCCCGATGCCCACTCCCAGGCCCCGAGCCCTGTCTCGGCCCTGCTCTCTGGCGTGCTGCTTAAGTGCGCCATGCTTGTGATCATGCGCTTCTATGGCTTTACCATCCAGGCCGTGGGCGCCGAGTATCCGCAGCTTTTGCTGCTGATCGTCGGCACGCTGTCCATTTTGGTGGCGGCACTTTCGATGTTTCGCCAGGACGACCTCAAGCGCCGCTTTGCGTACTCGTCTGTGGAGAACGTGGGCGTTATCGCCCTGTGCCTGGGTATCGGCGGCCCGCTGGGTATCGCCGCGGCCCTGCTGCACTGCGTGTTCCACGGCTTTACCAAGACGCTTGCCTTCTGCGTGTCCGGCAACATCCAGCACGCCTTTGGCACGCGTAGCCTGGCTAAGATTCAGGGTGTCGTCGAGGTTGCCCCCGCAACCGCCGCGCTCGCCATCTTGGCACTGCTCGGTCTTGGTGCCTTCCCGCCCTTTGGCATGTTTATCTCCGAGTTCCTGACTTTTGTCGCCGGTGTCACCGCCGGTCCCATGTGGCTGGTCGTCGTGGTCGCCCTCGGTCTTACCGTGGCCATCTCCGCGCTCACCCGCATCGCACTCAAGTCGGTGTTCGGCCATGCGCCCCAGGGCATGGGCAAGCATGAGGCCCCGGCGCTCATGCTTATCCCCGAAATCATCCTGGCCGTCATGATCTTGTGGTTTGGCATCGCCACCCCGCTGCCTCTCGTGCACGGTGTGGAGACCGCGACCGGCATCGTGCTCGAGCAGAGCACCGAGGAACTTCACGCGACGCCGATGTACCGCGCTGTGTTCGGTACCGAGACCGCTCAGAGCGAGGTGGAGTAACGAATGATTGAAACTGAGAACAAGGTGTACGCCCGTCGCTGCGAGAGCCATGTCGAGGCCCTGCGCCGCGCCGTTCCGGGCTGCATCGAGAAGGTCGAGTGGCAGTGCGAGGACCAGCTGACGATCACCGTCAAGCAGGACAAGCTGCCCGAGGCCGTCCACTACCTGTATTACGAGCGCTACGGCTGGATTCCCGTGATCATCGGCAACGACGAGCGCAGTCTGTGCGGTCGCTACGCCGTGTACTACGTCATCTCCATGGAGGGGGAGGACCCCGGCTGGGTGACCGTGCGCACCGAGGTCGATCCCGCCAAGATGACGTTCCCGTCCGTGACGCCGTTCGTCCCCGCCTGCGTGTGGGGCGAGCGCGAGCTGCGCGACATGTTCGGCCTGATTCCCGAAGGCCTGCCCGATCGTCGTCGCCTGGTGCTGCCCGACGATTGGCCCAGCGGCCTGTATCCGCTGCGCAAGGACTCCATGGACTACCGCTTCCGTCCCGCTCCCGCGAGTGACATGGAAAACTACGAGTTCTTGGCCGATACCAAGGGCAAGGAGACGACGCTCGTCCCCATGGGCCCGTTGCACATTACCTCCGACGAGCCCGGCCACTTCCGCCTGTTCGTCGAGGGCGAGACGATCGTCGACGCCGACTACCGTCTGTTCTACGTGCACCGCGGCATGGAGAAGGTCGCCGAGACGCGCCTGAACTATGACGCCGTGACGTTCCTTGCCGACCGCATTTGCGGCATCTGCGGCTGCGCCCACTCGGTGGCCTATGCCGAGGCCGTCGAGCGCGCCCAGGGCATCCATGTCCCGCCGCGCGCCCAGTACATCCGCGCCATCATGCTCGAGGTCGAGCGCCTGCACTCGCATCTGCTCAACATTGGCCTCGCATCGCACTACACCGGCTTCGACTCCGGCTTCCAGCAGTTCTTCCGCGTCCGCGAGAAGTCCATGGACCTGGCCGAGAAGCTCTCCGGTCACCGCAAGACCTACGGCCTCAACGTGATCGGCGGCGTGCGTCGCGACATTTTGGCCGAGCAGAAGCTCTCCACGCTCACGACCATCCATCAGCTGCGCTCCGAGGTTCAGGAGCTCGTCGACGTCTTGCTCTCCGCGCCCAACTTCATTGAGCGTACGAGTGGCATCGGCATCTTGGACCGCAAGATCGCACGCGACTTCTCGCCGGTCGGCCCGCTCATGCGTGGCTCGGGCTATGCCCGCGACGTGCGCTTTGACCATCCCTTCGACGGCTACGCCGATCCGGACGTCCAAAAGATGCACGCCGCCACGGCCGACACCTGCGATGCCTTCGGCCGTACCGCCGTCCGCATCCAGGAGGTCTACGATTCGATCGACATGATCGAGACCATGCTCGAGAACTGCCCGTCGGGCCCCATCCTCACCACGGATTGGGAGTACACCCCGCACAAGTACGCCATCGGCGCCACCGAGGCGCCGCGCGGCGAGGACGTGCACTGGGCCATGCTCGGCAATAACCAGAAGTGCTACCGCTGGCGCGCCAAGGCCGCCACGTACAGCAACTGGCCGGTCCTGCGCTACATGTTCCGCGGCAACACCGTGGGCGACGCGGCGCTGATCGTCGGCTCTCTCGACCCGTGCTACTCCTGCACCGACCGCGTGACGGTGACCGATGTCGCCGCCAAGCGCGACCATGTGCTCGACAAGGAACAGTTCGAGAACGTCTGGCGCGACAAGTCGCCGCTTGCGGGCGAGGGCACCATGGCCGCTCCGCTCGATGAGGAGGCGCTCTAATATGCTGAAGCTTTGGAAGGTCAACGCCAAGGCCGGCGACGCGACGGTCAAGTACCCGTTTGCGCCGTTCCCCACCAATAAGGACATGCGCGGCAAGCCCGAGCACAACGCCGAGCTCTGCATCGCCTGCGGTGCCTGCGGCGTGGCGTGCCCGGCCGATGCCATTCGCATGGACACCGACCTTGCGGCCGATACCATCACCTGGTCGATCGACTACGGCCGCTGCATCTTTTGCGGCCGCTGCGAGGAGGCCTGCCCCATGGAGGCCATCAAGCTCACCGAGGAGTTTGAGCTGGCCGTCATGAGCAAGGACGACCTCACCAGCAAGAGCGTCTATACGCTCGAGCACTGCTCGCGTTGCGGCAAGCCGTTTGCCCCGCACAAGGAGATCGACTACGCCAAGCGCCTGCTGCAAAAGGCCGGCGGCATGGAGGCCGAGCAGGCCGCCCGTACCGTCGGTATGTGCCAGGAGTGCAAGCGCGAGCTCGATGCCCTGCGCGCCGCTTCGGCCGTAAAGACCGGCAACGCGCGCGGCATGGCTGCCAACGAGACGCTTGCGTCCGGTGAGCCCCAGGGCCCCGGCATGGAGTATCTGGGCGGCCACGGCGTGAACCCGGAGTATGTCGACCGCGAGCTCAACCCCGATGCGCCCGAGATCCCCGCCGGTCCGGCGCCGGTCGAGGGCATCATCATGGATTTTGAAACGAAGGAGGAGTAACCATGGCCGAACCCACGCTTTTGCCCGAGCGGCTTCAGTACCGCCCGACCAAGATCGAGCTCGACGAGAGCATCGAGAAGGCCAAGGCGACTCTTCTTAAGAAGATCAAGCGCTCGGTGTACGTCTACCGTGTCGACTGCGGCGGCTGCAACGGCTGCGAGATCGAGATCTTCGGTTCCATCACGCCCGTCTTCGACGTCGAGCGCTTTGGCATCAAGGTCGTGCCTTCGCCCCGTCACGCCGATGTGCTGCTGTACACCGGCGCCGTGACGCGTGCCATGCGCATGCCGGCCCTGCGCGCCTTTGAGGCCGCACCCGATCCCAAGATCGTGGTGTCCTATGGCGCGTGCGGTTGCACCGGTGGTATCTTCTACGACAACTACTGCGTCTGGGGCGGCACGGACAAGATTCTGCCGGTCGATGTCTACATCCCCGGCTGCCCGCCCAGCCCCGCGCAGACCATCTACGGCTTTGCCATGGCGCTCGGTCTGCTGGACCAAAAGCTCCATGCCGAGACCACGGTGGAGGCCGCCGGCGAGCAGGCCGATATCCTGCACCCCGGCGTGCCGTACAAGCTGCGCGTTGCCATCGAGCGCGAGGCTCGCGCCATGAGCGGCTACCGTTACGGCCGCGACCTGGCCAACGAGTTTATGGATACGCTCGAGGGCGCGCCCAAGGGCGATATCCGCGGTGCCATGGCGCTGCTCATCGATAAGCAGGACGATCCTCGCCGCGTTGAGGTCTACTCGGCGCTGCAGGATCTGGTGCTGGCCGGAGGTCGCTAGATGGAGCTCACGGACCGCTCTGGTTACTTTGCGGGCCCCGGTATGCTCGGCGGCTCCTTTGGCGATGCCTTGCGCGCAAGCGACGAGGCCGCCGAGGGCGTCGCCGACCCCTGCCTGGGCCATGCGCCCGACCAAGTGGTCTTTTACGAGCTCACGCGTAAGTTTGTGGAGACCGAGGAAGACGTTCCCCAGGAGGCCTGCGACGTGCTGTACTACACGCTCGCCGTGGGCCACCACACCGGCGTGCTCGACTGCTTTGAGCCGCGCCTGTCGGTGCCGGTGGATGTCTTCTATTCGCTCGTCGACGCGCTGCCGGAGGGGGAGGCCAAGACCAAGTTCGAGGCCATCCGCTCCTTTGGCGAGTGCCAGCTCGACAAGGCGGCGGTGCCGTCGCTGCTCGAGGCCTGCGATGCGCTGCTCGACGAGCGCGGTTTTCGCGGGTCGGCCAAGGCCGGCATCTCGGTGTTCGACGACGACTTTGGCCTGCATGCCCAGCAGGTCGCGTTTCTGATGAAGTTTCGCGATCTGGTTGAGCGCGTGCGCGATGTGTCGGGCGTGTATCTGACGGGAAGGTTGCAGTAATGGGTCGCGTTGTAGATGGACGTGTGAACGGAGCCCCGTTTGCGGGTATCGTGCTCACGGCGGGAAGCGTGCTGCGTGCCGACGATGCCGCCGGCCCCGTGCTCTCCAAAAAGATGGAGGACGCGCCCATCGCCGGTTGGTACACCATCGACGGCGGGCAAACGCCCGAGGACGACATCATCGAGGTCAAGCGCGAGCGTCCGCCGCGTTTGGTTTTGGTCGATGCCGCCGACATGGCGCTGCCCGTCGGGTCCATCCGCTTGCTCGACAAGCGCGATGTGGCCCGCAAGTCGATGTTCACCACGCATTCGCTTCCTTTGTCGATTCTGATCGAGGAAATCGAACAATCGTGTGATGATATCGTCTTCGTTGGGATTCAGCCGGGCGACACGGAGTTCTACAACCCCATGTCCCCGGAGGTCTTTGACGCCGTCGACGCCGTGTACGACGCCGTGGCCGCCAACGACTTTTCCCACTTTGTCCGCTTGGGGCAAGAGTAATAGGAGCGCTTGTCCCTGCTGATTAGGAAAGAAGTGATTGACATGGCAGATTCCAAGGTGGAGTACCCCGCTCCCGATTGCCTGGCGCCCGCCGTGATTGAGGCCAAGACCGAGGTCGCCGGCGTGACCAAGGCCAACCTGCCGGTCGCAAAGGCCTTTCTGTTGGCAATGTTCGCCGGTGCGTTTATTGCCTTCGGCGGCCTGTTCTTTACCGTGTTCTTGAGCGATAGCACACTGGGCTGGGGCGCTCAGCGCGTCGTGGGCGGCCTGTGCTTTTGCCTGGGCCTGGTGCTGGTGCTGGTGTGTGGCGCCGAGCTGTTTACCGGTAATTCGCTTATGGTCTGCGCGCTCAAGAGCAAAAAAATCACCCTGGTCCAGATGCTCAGGGCATGGCTCGTCGTGTGGCTTGGTAACTTTGTCGGTGCCCTGTTCATCGTCTTTTTGGTGTACATGGCCGGCATTTACAAGCTTAACGGCGAGGCGGTCGCCAATTCCATGGTGAGCGTCGCCGCCGGCAAGGTGACGGTCGACTGGGTGACGATCTTCTTCCGCGGCATCCTGTGCAACATCTTTGTGTGCCTGGCCGTGTGGATCGGTACCGCCGGCAAGACCGTGGTCGATAAGGTTGTGGGCATTCTGCTGCCCATCGCCGCCTTTGTGGCCTGCGGTTTTGAGCACTGCGTTGCCAATATGTACTTTTTGCCCATGGGTGCCGTGATGCACGCGTGCGGCTATGGCGCCGACGTCGCCGGCGCCGATGCGCTCAACGCCGCGGGCATTGCGTTTAACCTGTCCGCCGCCACGCTGGGCAACATCGTGGGCGGCGCGGTTCTGGTCGCGCTCGGCTACTGGTTTATCTACGCCAAGAAGTCCGAGGCGTAATAAGCCGGAATGACGTACGGGCCTCCCGAGGGTGTTTGCCTTTTGGGAGGCTCTTCGTGTCTTGCTGCGGTGGATGCTGCGGGCTATGCGTCGCGGCAGCTGGTGGCAGAGCTGTGGTGCGGTGGGGTTTGAACCCCTGAGCTGGAAGGAATAATCGAGATGGCATCGAGAGCTATGCATGACGGTCGCTCCGTGGTGACGACATGCGGGGGATGCTATGCCGATTGCGCCTTTGCGGCCCATGTTGAGGGTGGGCGTGTGGTGGCCGAGTTGCCGGTTGTGGGGCATCCGTGCGCGGCGCGTGCCCTGTGCGCCCGCGGACGCCATCGCCTGGCAATGCCGTTTGACGAGCGCGACCGCATCGTGCACCCCATGCGTCGCCGCCAGGATGGCTCGGGGTTCGATGCGATTTCCTGGGACGAGGCGTTTGCGCAGATCGCTGCGCGCCTTGGGGGGATTGTTGACGGGCATGGTCCGCGCGCGCTGGGCATGACGCTCGGCGTGCCCTCGTTCGACCGCTACTGGGCGTGTCGTTTTATGCATGTGCTGGGCTCGCCCAACGTATACGGTGCAGACGGTGCCTGCGAGGTAAGCCGACTTACCGGTTGGGAGCACAGCCTGGGCTATAGTCCCGCCTCCGACCTGGCGCATACCGATTGCATCATGTACCTAGGGCGTTCACTGGTGGATTCGTCGACGACGGGGGCCGTTGATGCGCTCAACGATGCGCGCAGGCGTGGGGCGAAGATCATCGTGGTCGACCCGCGGCGCAGTGGCTCTGCGGCGCTTGCCGACCGCTGGTTGCGCGTGCGCCCGGGCTGCGACTTGGCGCTGCTGTTGGGTATTGTCCACGTGTTGATTGCCGAGGACCTGTACGATCACGAGTTCGTGACCCGCTATACCACGGGTTTTGACGAGTTGGCGCAGGCGGCCGCTGTTTGGACGCCCGAGTGGGCTGAGTCGATGTGCGATGTGCCGGCGGACGATATCCGAGCGACTGCGCGTGATTTGGCTGCCGCCGCGCCTGCTGCCGTGGTGGACGCCGGTTTTCATGGCGGCATCGGAATCGCGTATGCCAACAGTACCCAGACGGCGCGAGCTATCTGCATGGTTGATGTGCTGCTGGGCTGTATTGGACATGCGGGCGGCGCGCTCAACCCATCCACGCCGCTTGTGTTGGGCGATCTCGATCCCGCACGCTTTGCGACGCCGCCGGTGCCTCGCGGGTCCAAGCTGGGGTCCGAGCGCTATCCACTGGTCGATCCGGTGCGCGGCCTGTGCACGACCATCGGCCAGTCGATTCTTGCCGGCGATTTGCGCGGGCTCATCGTCTATGCCAGTAACCCCGGTGCGGGCTATGGCAATGCACAGGCTTGGCTGGGTATTTTGCAGAAGCTCGACTTGCTCGTGACGATTGATATTCGCTGGTCCGAGACGGCGCGTGCTTCTGACTTCGTGCTGCCCGACGTGACGTATCTCGAGGCCGACCGCGGCGTGGGCACGGTCGTGGGCGTCAACGATTCGCGGGTGTTCTACCGCAACGCCGTGCTGCCCGTGCAGCATGACGACACGCGTCCCGGTCGGGAGATTTTTGCCGGTCTGGCACAGGCGTGTGGTGTGGGCGAGTACTTCCAGTTTACGTCTGACGATCTGGCGGCTGCCCAGGTGGCGCCTTTTGGAATCAATCTGGACGAGCTCAAGGAGCGCGGCTGGGCCGACACGGGTGTTGCGTTGCCGTCGCGTACGGGCGAGCCGGCGATTCCCTTGGATGGCGGCAAAATTGCGCTGGCAAGCGACGTATGGGAACGAGCCGGCCTGGGTCGTGTGCCCAACTGGATCGCGCCCATGGTGGAGCCCGGCCCGGGGATGTTTCGTCTCATTAGCGGCAACCGTCCCTTTGAGTCGCACACTTCGCGAAGGCTTGCGGCCCAAGGTGCCGCCGAGGCTGGATCGGACCTGGATGCCGTGCAGATGAATGCCGGTGTTGCCACACGCATGGGTATCGCCAATGGCGAGGTCGTCGAGCTGGTGAGCGATATGGGCCGCGACCGCGTGCGCGTGGAGACGACGCCGTATCTGCATCCGGCGTGCATCTTCACCTCGGCCGCCCCCGGCGGACGTTCGTTTGGCGCCGATGCCGGTGGCGCTCAAGCCTTGGGCGTGGGCCCGCTCGACCACACGCCGTTGCGTTGGGACCCGTTGACGGGTGCCGCGCTTACTCAGGAAAACGCCGTTCGCGTGGAAAAGATCGCAGAGCACGAGGATAATAACGACTGATTGATTCAACAGATTGATTCGGCTGGTTTTGACGAACGGCCGACTGATCTGCCCTTGGTTTTGAAAGGCCGCACATGAGCGATAGCCAGAACATGTCCGATGAGGTGCGCGCCCGCCTGCGCGCCATTCCCTCCGTCAACGAGCTGCTCGCAGAGTGGCCAGTTGTGAAGGCGGCGGGGGAGACCTGCGACGCGGTGGTGCATGCCGCCGTCACGGCCGAGCTCGACGAGGAGCGCGCCGCCATTCGTGCCGGCGCCGCCCCGCGTTCCAAGCGCGAGCTGGCCTCGGCCATCGAGTGGCGTGCGCATCGCTCCGCGCTGCCGAGCCTGCGCCCAGCAGTTAATGCCACGGGTGTGGTCATCCATACCAACTTGGGCCGCGCCCCGCTCGCGGAGTCGGTCGCCAAGGCCGTGGCCGAGGTTGCGCGCGGGTACAGCACGCTCGAGTACAGTGTGGACACTTGTTCGCGCGGGTCGCGCAAGGAGCACGCCGCGCAGCTGATCCGCTCGCTCACCGGTGCCGAGGACGCGCTCGTGGTCAACAACAACGCCGCCGCGGTACTGCTGGTGCTGGCGACCCATGCCGCAGGCAAGGAGGTTATCGTCAGCCGCGGCGAGCTTGTCGAGATCGGCGGCAGCTTCCGCATCCCCGATGTCATGGCGGCTTCGGGCGCCAAACTCGTCGAGGTCGGCGCCACCAACCGCACGCATTTGGACGACTACGAGCGCGCCATCACGCCCGATACGGCGATGATCCTCAAGGTCCATCCTTCCAACTATCGCATCGAGGGCTTTCACGAGGAGGTGGGCTCTCGGGAGCTTGCCGCTCTGGCCCACAAGCATGGCCTGCTGTTCTACGAGGACCAGGGGTCGGGCGCGCTGTTGCCCGACGACATCTTGGTGCGCGGCGGCGAAGAAACCACGCCGGCTTCGGTTGCGGCGGGGCTCGATCTGGTGTCGTGCTCGGGCGATAAACTGCTCGGTGCCGCACAAGCGGGCATTATCATGGGCCGTCGCAATCTGGTCCAGGCCTGTGGGTCACATCCGCTTATGCGCGCCCTGCGCCCGGGCAAGCTCGCGCTGACGGCGCTCGAGGCCACGCTGCGTATCTACATGGACGGTGCCGATGTTGCCCATCGCGATATTCCGGTGCTCAGCATGCTTACGCTGCCGCAGGCCCATTTGGAGCGACGTGCCCGCAAGCTGCGCGATCGTATGGTCGCCGGGCTCGATAAGGCTGGCTACCCATGTGCCGTTCAGGTGGAGATCGTCGAGGAATCGTCGACCCCTGGTGGCGGCTCGCTGCCTACCGTGGAGCTGCCCACCACGTGCGTTGCCGTGCGCCTCGTCGATGAGCGTCTTTCCGTTGATGCACTCAAGCGCTCGCTCGTCCAAGATTTCGACACGCCTGTCGTCACGCGAACCTCGCACGATCGCATTTTGTTTGACGTCCGTACGCTTGTGGGCGACCGCGATATCGAGACGGCGGCATCGACGCTCGTCGCGTGCGTTAAGAAGGCGATTGCTCGATGAGTGAGGTTCAGAAGCTGGTGGAGTGCCCCGTTATCGTTGGCACGGCGGGCCACGTCGACCACGGTAAGTCCGCACTGATCGAGGCGCTGACCGGCAAGAATCCCGACCGTCTGGAGGTTGAGCGCCGTCGCGGTATGACCGTGGAGCTGGGCTTTGGCGAGCTGGCACTGCCGAGCGGCAAGATCGTCGGCCTGGTCGACGTGCCGGGCCATGCGCACTACCTGCGTGCCATGGTGCAGGGTGCGACAGGCATCGACGTTGCCGTGCTGGTGGTCTCTGCCGTTGAGGGTGTAATGCCGCAGACGCGCGAGCACGTGCACGTGCTGGAGCTGCTGGGCGTCACGCATATGGTGGTGGCGCTGACGATGTGTGACCTGGCCGATGTCGAGATGACCGAGCTTGCTGAGCTCGATGTCGATGACTTTTTGTCGGGTACCGTGTTTGCGGGCGCGTCGATTGTGCCCGTGTCGTCCAAGACGGGCGAGGGGATCGACGGGCTGCTTGCGGTGCTCGACGAGCAGGTGGGTGTTTGCTGGGATGCCTGTCGCGACCGTGCCGAGCGGAGCGATGCCGCGCCTCGCCTGCCGATTGACCGCTGCTTTACGATTAAGGGCGTCGGCACCGTCGTGACGGGAACGCTGCACGATGCGCCCGTCGCGGTGGGGGATGAGCTTGTCGCGTTGCCGTCGCGTACGGTCTGTCGTGTGCGTGGAATTCAGGTGCATGGCGATACGCCGCAGGCGTTGCCCGGTCAGCGTGTGGCGCTCAACCTGGTCGGCGACGGAGTCGCGGCGCTTGACCGTGGCGAGATGCTGGGCGTGGTGGACCGCTTTGGCCAGACGTTGCGCTTTATGATGACGTTTACCTACTTGGGTCGCGAGGGAGCCAAGCCGCGTGTGCTCGAGTCGGGTGCGCGTGTGCACGTGATGGCGGGTACAGCCGAGGTTGTCGGCCGCATCATGTTCATGGAGGGCGAGGCCCCCATGGCGGTGGGCGAGACCCGTACCGTACAGGTGCGCTTGGAGGAGCCGCTGCCGCTGCGCGCCGGAGACCATGCCGTGGTGCTGTCGTATTCGCCCGTTATGCTCATTGGCGGCGGGCGTGTGCTGCTTTCGCGTTGCCGTCGTTCGCGCGAGCTTGCCGAAGGAGAGCGTGCGCTGTATGTGGCGCTTGAGGCCGGCGATATCGCGGGCAGTGTGGGCGCTTGGCTGGCGCTGCAGACGCTGCCGGTTACGACGGTTGATGTTGCCGAGGCTTTGGATCTTCGTGTTGGCGAGGCCGATGCCGCACTGCGCGGATTGGTGGCGCAGGGCTCCGTTCGCAAGCTTGCCGCGGGCGATGCGGGCCTCTTGGCGGACGCCGTGGTGCTCGACGCCGCGATGGATGCACTGGCGGCGACCCTGTCAGCCATGCACGCGGCGGCTCCCAAGGAGACGGGCTTTACGCCCGGCGCCGTTGCCCATGCTGCGTGGCCTGCCGCTGATGAAGGCGTTGCCGCGGCTCTGATTGCCGAGGGCTGCTCGCGTGGCGTGTGCGCCGCCGAGGGCGCCGAGGTGTTCGACCCGCACTCCGCTGCCGCCGCGGCGCGTGTGGTGCGCGAGGCCTGCGAACGTATCGTTGCCTTGCTGGACGAAGCCGGCCTGGATGCACCGACGTTGCCCGAGGTGGGCGAACAGCTGCAGCTCGGCCGCGACACCATGACGCGTGCCCTGCGCGAGCTTTCGCTTAAACGCGCGATCGTTAAGGTCGAGCGCGACGTTGCCCTGTCCGCTGCCGCCGAGGCCCATGCGCGTGAGCTCGTCGCCGCCGCCGTTGAGGCAGCCGGCGGCGCTGCCACCACGAGCGTGCTGCGCGAGGCCCTGGGCGTGTCGCGTAAACGTGCCATCAGTATCTTGGAGCACCTGGATGCCGTGCGCTTTACGGTGCTCGACAAGGATGCCGGCGGCCTGAGGTCCCTGCGCTAGATTGGCTGCTCGGTTTGGTAAAATACCGCCGCACTTGGGAACGGATGGGCTCCGGTGGGCTCCGCGGTCCTCAAAACCGTTGCGAGGCGTGCAAAACGTCTTGGATGTGTTCGATTCACATACGTTCCCGCCACACGCTACCAGCGCTTTTGTGCTCGCGGTCTTGCTGCGTGCCGCAAAGGCACTGTTTTGTTTTTGCACGAGTTTTTCGTAGCGCCGCTATTTCGGCGGCGGTAGTTAGCATCGTGCACCGGGTTTCGAGCATGCCGATGGAGGTGTTTTGCCGTATGACTACCGTAAGACGTACCGATCTTTCTTGTGTCGTCCAGGCGGGCGGGCTGTCCTCGCGCATGGGCTGCGATAAGGCGCGCATGGCGTTTTGCGGCGAGCCGCTCATCGAGCGCGTACTGGGCCGGTTGGCGCCAGTTGCCGGTGAGTTGGTCGTGACGACGTCGCGTCCCAGCGAGCTTGCCTACCTCGAGGAGCGCAAGTTTGGCGGCCTGGTGCCGCGAATAGTGCCGGACCTTGAGGGGTCGGCGGGCGCCATGCGCGGCATCGCGAGCTCGCTGGCTGCGGCTCGGCTTCCTCATGCGGCTATCGTCGCCTGTGATATGCCGTTTGTCTCGCCGGAACTCATCGGCGCGCTTGCCGATCGTGTTGAGGCCGAGGCGCTCGACGTGTGCGTACCGCGCGAGGAGCGGGGGATTGAGCCGCTTTGCGCCGTCTGGCGCCGTGACGCGTGTGCGCCGGTTGCCCAAGAGCTGCTCGCCTCCGACCGCCAGCGCATTCGCTGCCTAATCAATCGCGTTCAGGCCGGTTATATGGATGAGCCGCAGATCGTTAAGGCCGCGGGCTCGACGCTCTGCTTCGAGAACGTCAATACGCCCGAGGAGTTTGCGGCGGCCGAGTTGCTCGCCTAGATCTGCACACATCAATGACGGGAGATGCCGTGTCACATGATATTTGCCCCGATACCGGGGAACCTTGCACTTGCGATGGGTCCGAGCCTTGCACCTGCGGCTGCGGTGGCTGTGGACATACTGCGGAAGAGGAAGCGGCCGCCGCGGCGTATCGTGAGGCACACCGCGAAGGCCCGTCCGGTGATGCCCTCGACCACGAGCGCAAGATTATCGTTTCGTTCGACAGCACCTTCGATGTGATGGAATGCGAGCAGCTGTGCCTTGCCGCCGGTGTGCCCGGGCGCATCATGCCGCTGCCCGGCTCCATTACCGCAGGTTGCGGCCTGTGCTGGGCCATGCCGTTCTCGGGCGATGCGCTCGCCGCCTTCCGCGCCGCCACCGAGGGCCGCATAACCCCTGCCGACTACCATCAGCTCGTCCTCTAACCACCAACACCACCACAAAGGTGCCCAATGTGGTGGTTTGGAACACCTGGACGAAACAGCTTCGAAACACGCGATTTGTTCGTCAGGTGCTCAAAAACGCTTCTACCTGCATCGTAATCAAAACGAAACATCTGCTCGTCGGCTTATGCGAAACTTTGCCGCAACAGTGCGATATTATCCATACTCGATAAAGCTCGCGGCGCATGGGGTGCCGCGACCGACACTTTTCGTTTCCCATCATTGGAGGAAGCATGAGCTACACGCAGAAAGTTCTCGACGAGCTCAAGGCCCGCTATCCCGAGCAGCCTGAGTTCATCCAGGCCGCTACCGAGATCCTCGGCACCATCCAGCCGGCGCTCGACGCCCATCCCGAGTACGAGGAGGCCGCCCTGCTTGAGCGCCTCGTCGAGCCCGAGCGCATCGTTATGTTCCGTGTCCCCTGGGTCGACGACCAGGGCAAGGTCCAGGTCAACCGCGGCTACCGCGTCGAGTTCAACTCTGCCATTGGACCCTACAAGGGCGGCCTGCGCTTTAACCCGACGGTCACCCTGGGCATGCTTAAGTTCCTGGGCCTGGAGCAGATCCTCAAGAACAGCCTGACCACCCTTCCCATGGGCGGCGGCAAGGGCGGTTCCGACTTTGACCCCAAGGGCAAGTCCAACAACGAGATCATGCACTTCTGCCAGTCCTTCATGACCGAGCTCTATCGTCACATCGGCCCCAACACCGACGTTCCCGCCGGCGACCTGGGCGTTGGCGGCCGCGAGGTTGCCTACCTGTTCGGTCAGTACAAGCGCCTGACCAACGAGTGGACCGGCGTCCTTACCGGCAAGGGCCTCTCCTTTGGCGGCTCGCTTGCCCGTACCGAGGCCACCGGCTACGGCCTGGCCTACTTTGTGGACGAGTACCTCAAGAGCCGCGGCGACTCCTTCGAGGGCAAGAACGTCGTCGTGCACGGCTCCGGCAACGTCGCTATCTACGCCGTTCAGAAGGTCTCCCAGCTCGGCGGTAAGGTGCTGGCCTGCTCCGATACTCACGGCTGGGTCGAGGATCCCGACGGCATCGACTACACTGTGCTCGAGCACGTCTACAACAAGAAGCGCTCTGGCCACGACAAGGGCGTTACGCTCGCTATGTACGTTGACGAGAAGCCCAACGCCGTGTGGCACGAGGGCGACGGCCGTGGCGTTTGGCAGCTGCCCTGCGACATCGCGCTGCCCTGCGCTCGCGAGAACACGCTGCTGCTCGAGGACGCCCAGGCGCTCGTCGCCAACGGCTGCAAGGTGGTCGGCGAGGGCGCGAACATGCCCACGACCATCGAGGCCACGACCTACTTCCAGGAGAACGGCGTTGCCTTTATGCCCGGCAAGGCTGCCAACGCCGGCGGCGTGCTCGTGTCCGGCCTGGAGATGAGCCAGAACGCCGAGCACCTGTCCTGGACCTTCGAGGAGGTCGACGGCAAGCTCGAGCAGCTCATGCGCGGCATGTTCCACAACGTGGACGACACCGCCAAGGAGTACGGCCAGGAGGGCAACTTCGTCATGGGCGCCAACATCGCCGGCTTCCTGAAGGTCGCCGACGCCATGCTCGCCCAGGGCGTCTGCTAAATCTTCGCTCGACATAGCATGCGATAAGGCTCCCAGCCATTCCGGCTGGGAGCCTTTTCTATCCCGGAGGACTCCTCATAACTTGCGGTGATATACGGACTGTTTAGCGTCCCAGAACGGCTAATCAGTCCGTATATCACCGCAAGTTATGGATGGGTGGGTGGATTTGATCGCGTCGAAAATGTTGGTGTAAGGGTGACGCCCTAGCGCCCGTTTAACGA
>CALDBJ010000023.1 GCA_937937835.1 uncultured Collinsella sp. | reverse complement strand
CCAACCTGACTGGTTTAAGGCGTATTGGAGCCAATTTTAATGAACATACTAAAGGCTATGTTCATTATCTTTTAGGATGTAAATGCTATTCACTTAGCAACAGTACTCATATTTGGCATTTTTTGTCCATTGCTATATAACTAACACCCTATAGCAGACAAAAAACAGGCCGCAGCCCATCGCTGCGGCCTGTTCGGAAGCAAAAGTGGGCGTTAAGCGCTGTAGCCCATCGCTTGCAGGACAAACATGACGACCGTGAGCACCGTAATCACGGCGATAGTCGCCCAAGTGAGCATGTTCCACACGCGACCGTTGCGGTTGGCACCCATAATGTGACGGTCGGCTGCGATAACCACCTGGAACACCAGAACCACGGGCAGTAGCACGCCATTGATGACCTGTGAGGTCATCATAATCTGGAACAGATCGACGCCGGGCATAAGCACCAGCACGGCAGAGATACCGATGATGGCCGTAATGATGCCGCGATAGACCGGGGCCTCGTCCCAGCTGCGGTCGGCACCGCGCTCCCAGCCAAATGCCTCGCAGATAGCGCTCGACGTAACGCCCGGCAGCACGCAGGCAGCCAAGAAGCTCGCCGCGACCAGGCCCGAGGCAAACAGTACCGTGGACCACTGACCCGCAATAGGCTCCAGCGCACGGGCAGCATCGGCAGCATCGCTAATCTGAATGCCCGCCGGGAACAACACCGTACCGGTCGTGATGATAATAAAGCCGGCAATGACATCGGCGGCAAGCGAGCCGCTCACGGTATCGATGCGCTGCAGCACGATATCGTCCTCGCCCGCGTTCTTATCGACCACGTTGTTCTGCGCCAAGAAAATCATCCACGGCGCGATGGTGGTACCGATCGTTGCGACCACGAGCGACACGTAGCTGGGATCATTTTGAATGTTAGGCACGACCAGGTCGACCGCGACCTCACCCCAGTTGGGGCCAGCCATAAACGCGGCGACAATATAAGTCACGAACACGCAGCTCACCAGCAGCAGAATCTTCTCGATGCGCTGGAAACTACCCGACATGGTAAGCATCCACACCAGCAGCGCCACCAACGGCACCGAGATGCTCGCCGGCACGCCAAAGAGAGCAAGGCCGCTGGCGATGCCCGCAAACTCCGAAATGGTCACAGCCGTGTTGGCGATCAACAGCGCCGCCATAGCAAGTACACTCTTGCGCACGCCAAAGCGCTCGCGAATGAGCGATGCCAGGCCCTTGCCCGTGACGCAGCCGCAGCGCGCCGCGGTCTCCTGCGTCACGATGAGCAGCACAGTCATGACGGGAAGCATCCAGAGCATCTTGTAGCCATAGCTGGCGCCCGCGCTGGAATACGTTGCAATGCCGCCGGCGTCATTGCCCGAAAGCGCCGCCAGCAGACCGGGGCCCATAGCGCCAAAGATGGCCGCGATGGTCAACTTTTGCTTGGTGCCCGACTTTTGCTTGGTATTTTGCACGCGACCACCTAACCCATGACCGACATGGTGAGCAGCACCGCAGCGGCGCAGTACGCTACGCACGAGATCATGACGGCAATAACGTTCATGGCAGTGCCCGACGTGTTGAGGTCATGCTCGTCACGCCAGAACAGCACCATCAGGTAAATCACGGCGCTCATGTTACCAACCAGGCAAATGATGGCAGCAATATTAAAGCACCCGGTAAAGAGTTGCTCCTCAAACATGGGCGCATCGGGGAACGCAGCGGTGCGCACCAGCTGGGCGCACAGGTAGGTCACGAGTGACAGAATCAGGCCCATGCCCGTGCTCTGGAAGAAGAACCCCAGATACGGCTTGGGCTCGTCGTCGTGACCGTCATACTCCAGGAAGTAGTTCTTGACGAACGACACCATGCGCGAGGCCGCCAACAGCACGAGTGGCATGGCGCACATGGGGAACACCACCAGATGCGCGGAGCCCAGCGCCGTCCCCAGCACCGTCGCCATAATGCACGAGGCGATGCCCCACACGACGACCCAGTACTGACGATGCACGAACCAGCTGAGCACGTTCGTCGAGTCGTCCGACGCGCTATCGCCCGAGCCGACACCGGCGATCTGCAGGTCCTCCTGATGCTCCTCGGCGATAACGTCCATGGCGTCGTCGAAGGTCACGATACCCAGGATATGACGGTTCTCGTCGCAGACAGGGATGGCAACCAGGTCGTACTTGGTCATCTCGTCCGTCACGTCTTCCTGGTCCTCGTCAGGCGACACGTAGACCAGATCGCGATAGGCAAGCTGGCCCAGCGTGGCGTCGCGGTCGGCCACGATCAGCGTGCGCAGCGAAAGCACGCCCGTCAGCATGCCGCTCGGATCCTCGGTATAGACGTAGTAGACGCTCTCAAAGTCCTCATCGAGTTTGCGAATCGCCTCGATGGCATCGCCGACCGTCGCCGTGGCGGGCAGCGAGACAAACTCCGAGGTCATGATGCGACCGGCGGTGTTGTCCTCATACCCCAGCAGGTTACGAATCGCCTTCTCCTCCTTGACGCCCATCAGGCGCAGGAGCTTCTCGGCCTTCTCGTAATCGAGCTCGTCGATCAGGTCGGCGGCGTCGTCCGGGTCCATCATGGCCAGCATCGACGATGCGTCCGTGTCGGACAGGCCCTCGAGCATCTCGGTCATAAGCTCGTCGTCATCGAACTCCGAGATGGCCTCGGCGGCCTGGGCAGTATCGAGCTGTGCAAACACCTGCGCACGCAGGCGCGGGTCGAGCTGCTCGATGATGTCGGCAATGTCGGCAGGGTGCAGCTCGCCAAGCGTCTTGTGCGACACCGAGAGCTGGATGTTCTTAGTCGAGCGATCGAGCAGGTCCATGTAAGACCAGGCGATAATGTCCTCACTGAGCGGCTTGCCCAGGTGCTTCATAAAGCCCTCGACGATATGCTCGAGTGCGGGGCTGATCGCGCGCAGCAGACCGCGGGCGCCCACTTCGGCGCCCAGCAGGCGCAGCTGGTTTTCGCCCGACATGGAAAACTTGATGTCGTTTACGCGCACGACCTTCATGCCCTGCGTGTCGACAATCTGCTTGTTGAGCACGTCGCGGGCGAGTAAGAGTTCGGTCGGCTGCAGGTACGAAAAACGGATTTCGGTGGCCGACGTCTTAAGGTGTACACCCGTCTCGTCGATACGGTCGACCCATTTGCGCCAGCTGATCATAAACGGCGTCTTGCCGGGACCACGGAACGCGAGCGAGGTCACGTGTGGAAAAACTTCGCCGGTAGCAATACCAAAATCGTTCACCACGCCGAGCTTTTCGCCATCGACGTCCAAGACCGGCAATTTGAGCATCTCACTCAGATAATTCAATGGTGCTCCCCATCATTATTCCTCCGAACGCGGCCGCGCGTGCGGCGTCCGGGGGCTTCTGGATATGTATACGCATGCGCGGGCGGCACGCCGCTCGACGCTTACACCCCGTGCATGCGCAAAAAGCACCTGCATGGGGTCATCGACTGTATGGTCGAGGTTTGGATTTCACCTGTAACCTTTCTCTTGACCCTCATTAACCGCAGTAACTATAGCATCAGCATCGCCCTGCGGCATCGAATTTATGCGCTGCACATTGCAGGCATACCAAACGCTGACGTATCCGTGACATAGCCATTGGGGACGTTCTTAAATGACTACCCAATAACTACTCTGTGGTGTCATTGTCCTCGGCAAGTTGGGGGAGCACGGCGTCCTTGGGCATGGTGACCTTCGTCAGCGAGGTGAGCTTTTTGCTCAGCGACGTGTCCGTCTTGACCAGGTCGCTGAGCGTCACGATCTTGTAGCCGTCGGCGATGAAGCCGTCGATAATCTGCGGCAGCGCCTCGAGCGTCTGCTCGGCGCATTCGTCTCTATCGGTGAGCAGCACGATATTGCCCGGCGTCACCGAATCGAGCACCGTCGAGACCTGCTCGTCGGCACCGTTGAGTAGCCAGTCGCCCGAGTCGATATTCCACGAGACCACGGCGGAGACCAGGTCCATCGCATCAATCCAGTTTTGCTCGTCAAAGGCAGCGTAGGGAGCACGCAGTAGCATCGTCTTCACGCCGGTCGCCGACTTAATCGCATCGGTGCCTTTCGTGATCTGTTCGCGTACCGCCTCACGGTCCTGACCCTTGAGCGAATCGTCGCTGTAGCTGTTGGATCCGATCTCGCACCCGGCATCGACAATCGCCTTGGCCGTGGCAGGCGAGGCCTCGACCGCATCGCCCGAAAGGAAGAACGTCGCGGTGACGCCCTTTTCCTTGAGCACCTGCAAGATCTGTTTGGTGGCGCCGCTCGGACCCTCGTCAAACGTCAGCGCCACGTACTTTTTGTTGCCCTTGGGCGCCACGCTGGCGCACGCAACAACGCAATCGGTGGCGGGCACAACCTCGCCGCGATCCTGCGTCTTGCCCGACTGCTCACCAACCCACACCTCGGAGCGGCCCTGGACACCCCACGTCTGCACATACTCGATAGCGCCCGTGCCCTCGACCTTGAGCTTGGGCACGATAACCGTAGCCTGAACCTCGTGTTTCTCGTAGGTGTTACGGCCATCCTTGACCGTCACCTTCTCGCCACCCTCGAGTTCGCGGCTATCCCATTTGCCCTGCTTCACGCGCTTGCCGTCGACCTTCACCGACAGCTTTTCGCCTCCATGGCGCTTGAGCACACTGTCATCGACGGCCAGCAGGTCGCCTGCGTCGTAGGTGTCAGTCAAATCCTGTTCGTCGATGAGATTCTGCAGCGTAGAGCCCACGCGCACCGCGGTCTTCTGGCCGTTGAGCTCCACGTCCACGCTGCGGTTGACGTAGCCCACGACGGCAGCGATAAACAGCACGAGCGCGCAACCCACGGCGATGAGCGCATAGGGCAGGCGAGACGAACGACGGGGTGTGCGGCTGTTGCCGATGCGCGCGCTGCGATCGCTAAAGCCGCGGCTATGGTTGAGATACATCGCGCCGGGCTTACGGTGACGCTTGCGCTGACCGCTAGGCAGCTGCCCCAGGTCGCGGCGCGCCGTCGGACGCGCACCCGAACGCCCGTTTAAGTTGGATCCGTTTTGGCGCATGTGCCCTCCCCCATAAACACAGCAAGCCGGAGCAACAGGTCTCCGGCTTGCCTCCCATCATTTGGTACGTCGCTATTTTGTAGCTTTTGACGAGCCTCCGCTCGCCTTTTGATATTCGTCCTTAAAGGCCTTGAACATGCCGCGCGTCTTGCCGAGCTGCTTGCCCAGTGCGCGACTGCCCTTGTCCACGGCAACCGATCCCTTGTCGTCGAGCACCTTGGCGCCCTTTTTGACCTTGTCGCCCACCACGACGCTGGCCTCGGCGGCCTTGGCAGCCGCACCGCCCGAATACCCGAGCGACTTGACCTCGTCCGAGACGACCATCGCGCCGTTCTCGTAGCCGCGCAGCATCGTCGGCGGCACCTGCGTGTCACCAACCAAAACACTCGAAGCAGCACCGGCGGTCACATAGAATGCCTGCACGATGCCCGAGCGTGGCTTGAACTCAACATCCGAGCAATAGCCCACGACGTCGCCCGATTCCGTGCGCACGTCCATACCGACCCAGATGATGCAATCGTCCAGGTTGATGTCGAGGCGCTTGGCGGCGGCGGCATCGTACGTGTCCTTGACGTCATCGACCGCAATGGCGCCCTCGTAGACGCCAATGGCGTCGAGCGCTACGAATCGGTCGGGACGCTCGATCATGCCCGCGATATCGGACTGGCGGACCATAAAGCCGACCACGCGCGTACCGCCCGGGGTAAAGACCGGAAAGTGAATCTTTCCGAGCTTTTTAGGGCTGCGCGGCGTGCCGTCCTTTTTGGTGCGCTTGTCCTCGGTAGGCTTGCGATAGATCTTGGCGCCGACAAAATCCCCGGCGCGCATTATGCCTCGGTCGAGGGCTCCGCAGCCTCGGTATCAGCCTCGACGGCGTTCTCGACCACGACGTCGGCGGCAGGCGTCACGTTGCCGCCCGAAATGGCGTCGTTGAGCTGCTCGCGCAGCTGGTCCATGCGCTCGCGAGCCAGGTCGACCTTGGCGCGTAGGTCGTCGGTCTTGGCGTCGACCATCGGGCCAAAGTCATTCACCGCAGCACGGGCCTCCTCGGCGCTGTGCTCGTAGGTGTCGCGCATATTGTCCCAGGCGTCGTTGGCGATATCGGCAGCCATGGCGCGGGTCTCGGCGCCCGAGCGCGGGGCCAGAGCAACGCCGACAATAGCGCCGGCAGCGGCACCAAAAAGTGCGCCGGAGACAAAGCTGAAAGTCTTACCCATGATCATTCCTCTCCTGCGGGCACGTCGGTGCCCACCGTTTGAATGCTGTCCATTATACCCGCAGCGCATCACTTGCCGCTCCGCTCATCTGCGTACGGCAAAGGCGCAGGTACGTGATGGTGATAAACGCGTAGGCCTACTCCTGGGGCATAGCCGGCATGGCCACCGTGGCACCCGGGTCCTCGCCGGCGCCGTCCACGAGCGGCAGGCCGCCCTCATGCGCAGGTCCTGCCGGAACCGTCGCCGCACCGCCAAAGACGGCAGCGGAGGCCTCGTGGTTCTCGGCAACCGCACCCTCGGTATCAATCGCCACCTGGGGCTCGTCGTCAAAGTTGGGGACGCCCTGGGGCTCGGTGGGAACGGGCTCGGCGGTCGCATCGGCAACGGGCTCGGCGTCGACCGGCACATCGCCCTCGTCAGCGCCCTCGTCCTCGGCAGCATCTTCGCCGTTCGCAGCGGCGACGGCCTCGTGAGGATCCTTGCCCTCGGCCTCGGCGCGCATGCCCAGCACCAGGTTGCGCAGGCCCGCGACCGTGCCCTCCACGTCGGGGGCAGGCTGGTCGGCGTGCAGGTACGCCCAGTCCATCATAAAGGTGGCCGAAGACAGCGCACCGATGGCCAGCGCGTCGTCGGGACACGAAAGCTCAACCTCAAAAACGCGCTCGTCGTGCTCGCTTACGCGCGTGCGGCCGCACGAGATGCTACCGGCAAGACCGGTCTCGTTCATGAGCTCGACTGTCACATGCTCAAGCAGATGGCAAAGCTCGGTCTGGCCCATGCAGTCCTGGAACTCGCGGCCGGAATCACCCAGGCACAGGTGCTTGGCAATCGCCGGCACCAGGTAATACACGCGCGCCGTAGCCTCGATATCCTCCGAGGTCATGAGCGGCATGCCGGGGTTCACCAGCACGTGCGCGCAGATCTTGTCCTCGCTGACGGTGACCTTAAGGATGTTGAACAGGCCTGCCATAACTCTCCCCTACTCTTCCTTGTCCTACTCGTCGCCGTCGTGCGGATTCGCGGAACCCGCACCCGACGTCGTCGGCTCGTCTACCGAAGACTCGGAATCCTTCTTATCGGTTTCGGCCGGAGCGATCACGCGAATGAGCGAGATGCGCTGGCCACGCATCGACTGCACTTTAAACTTGTACCCCGCAACCTCAAACACCTCTCCGATGTCGGGCACCGAGTCGCAAAGCTCCAAAATCCAGCCGGCGATGGTCTCATAATCATCGCTTTCCTCAAGCGGCCAACCAAGCTCAATCGCGTCATCGCACGAAAAACGCCCATCAACGAGCCACTCGCGGCGCGAAAGGCGCGTGAGATACTTGTTGTCGGGGTCGAACTCGTCCTCGATCTCGCCGACGATCTCCTCGACGATGTCCTCGATAGTGATAATGCCGGCCGTGCCGCCGTACTCGTCCACGACCATCACGATCTGGTCGTGCGAGGTCTGCATCTCGGACAGCAGCGGCAGGATGTCCTTGGTGTCGGGCACAAAGGTGGCGTCGCGCAAAAAGCCGGCGATGGGCTGGTCGCCCTTGCCGTCGAGCGCGGGCTGAATCAGGTCCTTGATGTGCGCAATGCCGGCGACGTTGTCGGGATCCTCGTGATAGACGGGGATGCGGCTAAAGCCGGTCTGGCGCATGGTGGACAGCACGTCGGCGACCGTCTCGTCGTCCTCGCACATGGTGGTGTCCACGCGCGGCACCATGACCTCGCGGGCAACGGTGTCGCCCAGGTCGAAGATCTCGTGGATCATGCGCTTTTCCTCGTCGAGCAGGTCGTCCTGCTCCGAGACCATGTACTTGATCTCTTCTTCCGAGACGTTCTGACGGTCGTCGGCACTCTTGATGCGCAGGATGCGGGCCAGGCCATCGGAGCAAGCGCCGGTCAGCCACACGAGCGGACGAGCGATCTTTTGGAAAAACGACAACGGCCCCACGACCTGCTTGGACACGCCTTCGGCGTTGGCCAGGCCGATGCGCTTGGGCACAAGCTCGCCGATCACGATGGACACGAAGGCGACCGCGACGGTGATGATGACCGGCGCCAGGCCGCGCGCGATGGCGGAGAGCGGCGCGATGCCAAAGCTCATGAGCCACGTGGCGAGCGGGTCGGACAGGCTCGTCGAGGCGACGGCGGACGAGGCGAAGCCCACGAGCGTGATGGCGACCTGGATGGTGGCGAGCAGCTGGTCGGAGTCGGCAGCCAGCTTAATGGCACGCTCGGCGCGCTTGTCGCCTTCCTCGGCCTCGTGCTCCAGCACGGCGCGCTTGGCCGTGGTGAGCGCCATCTCGGACATAGAGAAGTAGCCGTTGATGAGGGTCAAAACGAGGGTGGTGATAAGGGAGATGGTTATGTCCATCGGGAGTTTCTCGAACCTCCAAGATTCGGGACGTCGGATTAAAACGTTGGTGGCGGATACGGCAATTGCACTGGCGACCGAGCGGGGGCACGGGCGCTGGCGTGGTCGCTAGATTACGAAGAGGATCACCGCCATGAACTGGAAGATGCTGCCGGCGAGCACCCACAGGTGAAACACGCTGTGCAGATAGCGCACGTTTTTGGCGATATAGAACGGCACGCCCGCGGTGTAGCACACGCCGCCGACGGCGAGCAGGGCAAGTGCCACGGGGTTGAGCAGCGACACGAGCTCGGGCAGCTTAAAGACAACGAGCCAGCCCATCAGCAGGTAGACCAAGCCGCTTACCCAGTGCGGTTGACGCTCACGCATAAAGCACTCGAGGGCAATGCCGACAATGGCGATGGCCCATACGGCAAAGAACAGCGCAGGGCCGCCGTCGTTTGCGAGCGTGATGAGGCAAAACGGGGTATAGCTGCCGGCTATGAGCAAGTAGATGCAGCTGTGGTCAATGATGCGAAAGACGCGCTTGGCGCGCGCGGGCTGAATCGCGTGGTAGAGCGTAGAGGCTAGGTATTCGAGAATAATGCTGACACCATAGACAATCGCCGCGGCCATGTGTGCCGGGCCCCCGCCGCGCAGGGCAGCGAATACGATCAGGAGCACCAGGCCCGCGATACCCAGCAGGCAGCCGACACCATGGGTGACGGAGTTCATGATCTCCTCGCCCACCGTGTAGTGTGGAACGGCCGCGGTCTTGGGTCGCGGCTTGGAACTGTCGCTCGAATCGGACATGCCGGTTACATCCTCCAACGTAAAGAGTTCTCAACACTATATCAAAGCGTCTAGGTACGTGCGAAATTTGCACCACACGTGACCCTTTGTTTACCCATTCTTTGTCTGTTGACGCATCAACGGCGAACGTCCATAATGCGCTTGCATTAAATGTTGATGTATTAACATCTTATAGGAGAATACCGCATGGCTCAAAACGCACGTTCCCATCGAAAGCTCAAGATAGCCGGCGTCGTTGCGCTGGTGCTCGTTGTCGCGCTGCTGGGGTTTGCCGGCAACTTCTTGTTCGACTTTGCCCTGAACCCCCAAGCGCCGTACACCATGAAGATGATGCAGGACAGCAAAAACGACAAAAAAGGTGAGCAGCCGGATGCCGAGGAAACCGAGGCGCGGGCGTGGTTTAAAGAGAATAGCGAGAGCAGCAGCCTCACCGCAGATGACGGAACCGAACTTGCCGCTTGGTATTTTGCCGCCCCAGAGACCACACACAATTACGCTGTCTGCCTACACGGATACACCAATGAGCCCATCGGTATGGCCCGATACGCCAAACGATTCCATGACCGCGGCATGAACGTACTCGCACCCGCTGCCCGCGCCCACGAGCGCTCCGGCGGCGACTATATCGGCATGGGCTGGCCCGAGCGCCTCGACATCGTCGCATGGATCGAGCGAATCGTTCAGGCTGACCCCGAGGCGCGCATCCTGGTCTTTGGCGAGTCGATGGGTGCGGCAACCGCCATGAACGTCGCGGGGGAATCTCTGCCCGCAAACGTGAAATGCATTATCGAGGACTGCGGTTATACAAGTGTTTGGGACGAGTTTTCTCTGCAGCTCAAGGACGTGTTCGGTCTGCCCAGCTTTCCCTTGCTCGATGTAGCAAACCTGGTATGCAACGTGCGCGCGGGCTACGACTTTCATAAGGCGAGCAGCGTGGAACAGCTCAAGCGCGCGACGGTTCCCATGCTGTTTATCCACGGTGACCAAGACACCTTTGTGCCGTACAGCATGCTCGACCAAAACTACGACGCGTGCGCCAGCAAGGTCAAGCAAAAGCTCACCGTCCATGGCGCCACCCACGCCAAGAGCGCGCAGGTCGACCCCGAACTCTACTGGAACACGGTCGACAACTTCCTCGACGAGTATTTTTAGGAAATAGGACGGTTTACTGGTCCATCTGACCCCCTAGCACTTCCAAAAAGCCGCCCGTGGGCACTGTGCTCACGGGCGGCTTTTACTAACGTTGTGCTACAAAGGCGCTTATTTTGTCCAATAGCTAGGCGCTACTTGACCTCGATGAGCTCGTACTCGCTCGTGCCCAAGCCGATCTTCTCGGCATGCGCGATGCACACGCGCCAGTCGGTGTCGGGATGCGTAATGCAGAAGGGGTCGTGCGCCTGCTCGCCCTCCAGATGCCCGTGGTTATGCTCCATCTTGGCCGCGCTATCGGTGAGCTCGGTGTTGGGCAGCGGCTCGGACGCCATGACGGCATCGGCGCAGGCCTGGTCGATGGCGACCGGGTCGAAGCTCGCGAACATGCCGATATCGTTGACGATAGGTGTGTCGTTTTCGGGATGGCAATCGCAGTTGGGGCTGATATCCATAGCCAGCGAAATGTGGAAGCTGGGACGATCCTGGACAACGGCTTTGGTGTACTCGGCGATCTTGCAGTTGAGCACGTCGGCCGCGGCGTCATAGCCGGGCTTGATGCAGTCCTGGTTGCATGCCGCAATGCAGCGTCCGCAGCCCACGCAGCGATCGTGGTCGATAGCGGCCACGTGCACCGTGCGAGTAGCGCCGCTGGCAAGCTCGCGCTCGCGGGTATCGTCAAACGAAATGGCGTTGTGCGCGCAAATCTTTTCGCAGGCACGGCAGCCAATGCAGTGCTCGGCCGCGACGTTCGGCTTGCCGGCGGCATGCTGCTCCATCTTGCCGGCACGGCTGCCGCCTCCCATACCCAGGTTCTTCATGGCGCCGCCAAAGCCGGCCTGCTCATGGCCCTTAAAGTGGGTGAGGCTAATCACGATATCGGCATCCATGAGCGCCTGACCGATCTTAGCCTCGTGCACGTACTCGCCGCCCTCGACCGGGACAAGCGCCTCGTCAGTGCCCTTGAGGCCGTCGGCGATGATGATCTGGCAACCCGTGGCATACGGGGTAAAGCCGTTCTGGTAGGCGGTGTCGATGTGCTCGAGCGCGTTTTTGCGGCTACCGACATAGAGCGTGTTGCAGTCAGTGAGGAAGGGCTTGCCGCCCAGCTCCTTCACCACGTCCGCGACGGCGCGGGCGTAGTTGGGGCGCAAAAAGCTCAGGTTGCCCAGCTCACCAAAGTGAATCTTGATGGCGACGAACTTGTTCTCAAAGTCGATCTGCTCAATACCGGCGTGACGAATGAGGCGCTTGAGCTTGTCGAGCTGGCTCTCGCGAGCATGCGTGCGCAGGTTAGTGAAGTACACCTTAGCGGGTGCGGCGGGTGCGGCTGCGGTCATAGATATATCCCCTCGGTCTATATGGCGTTACAGACATAAGAGGATGGTACCAGTTAAAGCAGAGGTAAAGTCAAGTACGGCACCTAGTCATTGGGGACGTTCTTATACATAGTCATTGGGGACAGACCTAAATGACTGAAACCACTCATTGGGGACAGACTTAAATGAGTGCCGCCAGGGACAGTCCTTGCCGGCCCGGCCAGCGAGCCGGCGAATCGGCAAAGACCGTCCCCGATGACTAGTCGTTTAAGAACGTCCCCGATGACTACTCTTGGACTTTGAGGGCTTCGGCCAGGCTGACGCGCTTGATAGAACGCGTGTGTAGCAGTGCCACGACCAGGTAGGTCGCAAAGCCAATGCCGACGCATGCAACCATGGACCAAGCGGGCACGTAGATCTCGATATTGCCGTTGTAGGCGAGCAGCATCGAGCGGAAGATGGCCGTTAGTGAACCAATAATGACCGGCAGGCTCAGCACGAGCGACGCCGCCACGCACAGCGTGATCGAGCGGATGTACAGATGCGAGATCTCGCTGTCGCGATAGCCAAAGACTTTCATGTAGCTAATCGAACGGGCGCTGTGGTCGATCACGGCCTTGGTCAGCAGGTACATAAACAGCAAGAAGATGAACACCGCAAGCCCGACCATCATGCCGATCATTTTGCTCATCATGCCGATGAACTGGTCGCCCACGGCGCGCATGTCGTCGGGCGTGGTGTCGCCGGCAAAGTAGCGCGCGTCGAGGTCGAGCTTCTCGTTGCTCACATAGCCGTTAAAGTAGGCGGCGTCGTTGCCGAACAGCTCGTTAAAGTTGTCGATACTCATATAGATATTCATGTCCGACTTGGAGCCCCAGGCACAGTCCTTGCCCGCGTACTCAAGGGAATAATTCTTGCCCTCGTACTTGTCGCGAAGCTTAACCTTCTGACCCTCGCTCCAGCCAAACTTGTCGAGCAAGCCACCGCCAAAGACGACGCGTCCGTCGCCGACGTCCAGCCCTTTCCAGTAGCGCGAATCGGGCGAGATGCCGTAGATGGAAATCGTCTCCTCGCCATTTCCGTCGCCGCGGTCGTATTGCAGCTGGTAGACGGCGTATTTCTCGGCCTGTGCGATTGCGCCCGCGCCGTTATCGGTCGTATTGACTGGGTGGATATCGTCGTTGTCAGTGTCGATCTTAGAGGCCTTGTCGATCAGGTCGATAGCCTCATCGTGGTCGCAGCCGAGAGCATCGGCAAGGTCATCGAGGCGCGCATAAAGCGCATCCTTCTTGTCCTGGACCTTGGCGAGCGCGTCCTGCGCCGCGGCCAGGCTCTCGGCAGACGGGGATGCGGTCGCGGCATCGGCTGCCGCCTGCGCCGCATCGGCCGCGTCGTCGAGCTCGTCATCGGCATCTTGGGCGGCAGAAAGCAGCGCGCCGTCAACCGACTGCAAGCACTCGAGTGCCGACCACTGCTCGCGCTCCTCGGCAGTGCCCTCGAGCTCCAGCGGAGCCTTGAGCGTGTACTGGTGCTCGGCGACCAGGCTCGTCTCGAGGTTGTCCGCGTAGTGCGTCATCGTGGGCAGAATCGCCAGGCCAAAGAGCAGCAGCAGCGAGGCAAACGCAATGCCCACGAAGAGCGTGGCGAAGTTGCCCAGGTTGCGCAGGAAGATACGCAGGCGGAAGCGCGAGACAAAGCCCATGCGCTCCGGCAGCTGCAGGCCGCGCTTGGTGCCAGACTTGCCGCTCGCCTCGTGGCGAAGAAACTGCAACGGCGTCTTGCCCATCTTGCGAAGCAGACCCACCAGCGTGATGAGGATGAGCGCAGCGGCGGGAACCACGGCGCACTTCACAAAGATCTCCCAGCTCCAGTACACCTGGAAGGGCGGCAGGCTGTACGAGCCGTAATAGAGGCTGCGCATGGGCTCGGTAAAGAACACAACGCCGAGCGCGGTGCCCAAAAGCGCCGCGATCACGCCCACGGTAGTGGGAAGCGCAAGGTAGTGCAGGACGATCTCGCGTCGACGATAGCCGCTGGCGAGCAGCGTGCCGATGATGGCGCTCTCCTCCTCGATGGTGGCGTCGGTAAGGACCACAAAGACGAACGCCATGATCACGATGATGATGTCGAGCAGCGTCATCCACATCATGGAGTCGCCGTCTACGTCGTCGCGCGCATAGCCAATGCCCTGGTTGGAATCGGCATCGATCAGATCGTCCACGCGCGCATCGGCGTCGGTCAGCGCCTCGACCATATCCTGCTCCGCATCGATGCGATCCGCGGTGGGGAGGTCGCGATCGGCAAAGGTAAAGGAGTAGGTGTAGGCGGGCGCGCCGCCGGCATCCTCGAGCGCGGCAAAGCCGGCATCGGTGACCTCGGCCACGCCATAAGTGATGGTGTTCACCGTAAAGTCCGAATTGTTGAGGAACAGCGCCTGGCTATCGGGCTGGGTCATGATGCCGCAGATGGTGTAGGTGCGGCCCTCAAGCTCGACCTTATCGCCCACGGACAGGTTGTTATTGGTGGCGAAGACACGGTCGATCGCCACTTCATCGTCCGTTTTGGGCTCCTTGCCCTCACAGTAGGACGCGATATCGACCTTGGTGCGGTGCGCATAGGTGCGCAGCGTGCGCTTGGTGCCGTCGTCGCCAGCGGTCTTTTTGATGATGGCGTCGATGGAGAAATTCTTGTAGAGCGTGACGCCGCCGACGTCGCCGGCTGCATCCTCGGCGGCCTTGAGTTGATCGTCGGTAGCCTCGAAGGAGGTGGTCACGCGGCCGTCCTCAATCGTGTACGCATCGCGCATGTCGTCGATAAGGCAACCGATAGAATGCGCTGCGAGCAAAAAGCCTGAGGTGAGAGCGATGCTTCCGCACATAAGAAGAAAGATGCCCAGGTACTTGCCGATATTGCGGCGCAGCTCGCGCGGGAGACGTTTTGCGAGAGGTGTCATGGCGCCGCCTACCAATCGAGCTCGGCGGCTGCGACGGGCGACTCGTTGAGCTCATCCTCGACGATGCGCCCGTCGCGCAGGCGCAGCACGCGATTGGCCATGCGGGCGATGGCGGCGTTGTGCGTGACGATGATGATGGTGCAGCCGTACTCGTGATTGACATCCTCCATGAGCTGCAGGATTTCCTTGGACGTCTTGTAGTCGAGCGCGCCCGTTGGCTCGTCGCACAGCAACAGACCCGGGTTCTTGACGAGCGCACGGCCGATGGCGCAGCGCTGCTGTTGGCCGCCCGAAACCTGACGCGGGAACTTGTTGCGGTGCTCGTAGAGGCCCAGCGAACGCAGCAGGTCGTCGACATTGAGCGGGTTTTTGGACAGGTGCGCCGTGACCTCAATGTTTTCCTTGATGGTGAGGTCGGGCACCAGGTTGTAGAACTGAAAGACAAAGCCCAGCTCGCGGCGGCGGTACTCACCCAGGTCGGCGGGCTTGAGCACCGTGAGGTCGCAGCCGTCCACCATGATGGAGCCGGCGTCGGCATCCTCCAGGCCGCCGATCAGGTTGAGAAAGGTCGACTTACCCGAGCCCGAGGGCCCCAGCATGACGCAGATCTCCCCGCGGTTGATGGACGTGTCGATGCCATCGAGTACCGTCAGGCGCGCATCACCGTCGCCGTAGTGCTTCTTGAGCCCCTTGACCTGGACATAGGCTTCCTGCGTTGCCATGGTATCCCCCGTTGTTAGCCTCGTACTACTTTATGAACGTAATAGTAAACCTTGGCGAACTATTTTGGGGCGAGAGTGGGGATTTGTTTCAAGACTAGTCATTGGGGACGTTCTTAAATGACTAGCTGTTGGGGACACTCTTTCGCCACCCGGCAGTTAGGGACGTTCCCTTTCTGCCGGCAGCTGGGGACAGTCCTTAGCAAGCCGGCGGTTCGGCAAAGACTGTCCCCAATGACTAGTCGTTTAAGTCTGTCCCCAATGAGTACCCAATGACTAGGTGGCTAGGCGTGGGATTTGGTGCGTGCGAGGGCTAGGCCTACGGCGGCGATGGCCGCAGCAAAGAGCACCGTGACGCCCAGGTCGCAGGCGATGTCGCCCAGCACGGTGGACGTCAGGTCCGCGGCGAGCGCCTTGCCGATCGCGTCGTTCACCCAATACGTCGGCACAAAATGCGCCGCGGTCTGCACGGCCGAGCCCATGAGCGACAGCGGCATCCAGGCGCCGCCCAAAAACGTCATGAGCATGCCGAGTAAGTTGCCCACGCCGTTGAGCAGCTCCTCGCGCGCGCCCAAGCTCGACAGCGTAAAGCCAACGGCCAGCGGCGTGCACGCCAGGGCAAACGTCACCGCCAGCGCCAGACACACACGACCCGCGCCGACCTCGGCAACCGCGCCGGCAAAGCCCACGACGCCCATCATGCTCGACACGAGCCAAATGCAGACGGTGAGCACGGCGGCGGCCGCAAACACGGCAAGCGAACGCTGACGCTCGGAGACCGGGCTGGCATCCATGCGGCGCACGCGCTCGGGCTCGTTCATGCCCGAGAACACCAGCCCCACCGACACGATGACCGACGAGATAATCGCATACGCGCCAAAGTTGAAATACGACTCGAGCGTGGCAGCAGCAGCCGAGTCGACCTTGACCCGCTCGATCTGGACCTCCGCGCGCTTTGCAGCGGCATGCTCGGCGGCCTTGGCAACGTCGCCGTTAGAAGCAGCGGGCTCAAGCGCCGCCGCAGCGCCCGCGAGCGAGATCCAGCGCGAGGCCTCGGCAGACGACAGCGCCGCCGCCATGGTGCCGGCACCGTAGGTCACATCGAGCTTGGGCAGGGACTCCCCCACGCGGGCGGCTGCAACGAGGTCGTCCTCAAACCCCTCCGGGATAAAGAACACGCAGTCGGCGCTGCCCTTGGCGCTGTTGCTCTTGGAGAGCGCGTCCGCAAGGTCGTACGTGTCGTCGCCAACACCCGTGACCAGGTCAAAGCGCAACCCCAGATGCTTGGTAAGCGCACGCGAAAGATCGCTGTCGTCGCGGTCGACCACAATCACATTGGCGTCGTAGGGCTTGTACTCGGTGAGCTGCGACGAGTTCCAGCTCACCGATGCCGCGATGAACACACCCATCAGCGATATGAACACCGTATAGATGAGCAGGTAGAACGGATGCGCGAGCGCCATGCGCAGCGCAGTCTTAAAGGTGCTCATAGCGGCTCCTTCCAAAAATCAGCGTGGCGGCGGCAACAAACACCAGCGTCATGAGGACCAGCGCGCCCGCACGGATGACAAAGGGACCCAGGTCCTCAAAGAAATACAGGCGGTTGAACATGTCGCAGATGAGCTTGACAGGGTTGAGCCAGCACTCGGCCGGGCAGGCGCGGGCGACATCGTCGGCAAGTGCCATCGCCGGCTCGCCGTAAAGCCCAGCGAACAGGGCGCACGTGGTGGCAAAGCCCGTGAGGATGCCCGACTTGGATGCCTTGCCACCCTTAACGGGAAGCGTGCCCACAAAGAGTCCCAAGCCCGTGGCGGCAAGCGCGGAAGCGGCGCCGCCCACCAAACACAGTCCCTCACGCCCGCCAAAGTCGACGCCCACAACCAGGCGCACGTAGCCGATCGCGATCGCCATCGAGGCAAAGGAGACCAGCCACGAGCCCACAAAGATACCGGCCAGCGACGCCGTCTTGGAAAGGCCGCCCACGCAGCGGCGCGCGCCAAGGCCCGACAGATTGGGCTGCAGGTCGACAACGCTCAAGGCGGCAAACTCGGCAGACATCATCGCGACCAGGCCAAAAAGCGCGTAATAGTAGATGACCGTGCCATCGGGCGTGGTGCGTGTCAGGCTTACGCGGCGGGTGCCGCCCTCGAGCGACAGGGCGCGCGCAACCGCCTCCGGGTCGGCGAGCGCCGCCGGGTTGTCCTGGGCAATCTGGGACATGAGCTTGGCATTTTGTGTATACGAACTTGCCACCGTCTCCAGGATGCTGCGATCGGTGAGCACCGATGATGCGCGCGAGCTGTCGTAGCTCGAAAGCAGTGTGAGCTTGGGCGTGCCCACGTCGTCGACCGTGTAGATGCCCGCGACCTTGCCGGACTTGAGCGCTTTGCGCGCGGCAGCTAAGTCTTCGTACTCGCTCACATCGAGCAGCTGATTCTCGCCCTCCTTGGCAAGCGAAGTCGCCACGTCCTTAAAGGACGAAGCGCCCCAGGCCTCATCCGCTACGACGGCCACTGGCACCGGGTCGACCGTGCCGTCGGAGCTGAGGTTCGCAAACATAAACATAAACATCGTGGAAAGCGCGATGGGAAAGAGAGCGCCCCAAACCCACGTGCTCGGCCGGCGCAGCAGCGTCTTGACCGTAATGATAATGGTGTTGAACATGGCCGCCCCCTAGTCGCGCAGCTCGCGGCCGGTGATCTCGAGGAACACGTCGTTGAGGGTCGGTGGCTCGCTCCACACGCGGCCGAGCGCAACGTCGGCAGCGCGCAGCGTGTCGAGGATGTCGACCAGATTGTGCGGACTCGTCTCGCAGGTGCAGACGAGCTCGCCGCCGGACAGCTCGACGCTGAGCACGTGCTCGAGGGCGCGCAGCCGCTCGACCGTGGCTGGCTCGACGGCGCCCACCTCGACGGTCACGCGCTCGCCCATCTGAATCATGCGTTTGAGCTCGTCGTTGGTGCCCTGCGCCAGCACGCGGCCGCCGTCCATGATCATGATGCGGCTGCAGATCTGCTCGACTTCCTCCATGTAATGGCTGGTATACACCACCGTGGCGCCCTCGTCGCGCAGGCGGCAGATGCCCTCCAGGATGGCGTTGCGGCTCTGCGGGTCGACCGCCACCGTGGGCTCGTCAAAAAAGATGAGCTCGGGCTTGTGCGCGATGCCGCAGGCGATGTTGAGGCGTCGCGCCAGGCCGCCCGAGAGCTTGCCGGGGCGGAACTTGGCAAAGTCGCCCAGGCCGACAAAGTCGATGGCCTCGTCGACCAGCGCGCGGCGGCGCTTGCGGTCGTTGACGTAGAGGCTGCAGAAATAGTCGATGTTCTCGCGCACCGTGAGCTCGTCGAATACCGCCACCTGCTGCGGCACCACGCCGATGCGGCGCTTGAGGTCGTAGCGGGCGGGCGTCATGGGTTCGCCGAACAGCTCGATGGTGCCTTTGTCGTAGGCAAGCAGCTGCAAAATGCAGTTGATGGACGTGGTCTTGCCCGAGCCGTTGGGGCCCAGCAGGCCAAAGATCTCGCCGGGGGCGATGCTCAGGTTAAAGTGGTCGAGCGCGATAAGATCGTCGTAGCGCTTGACGAGGTTTTCGACGTGGACGATGTCTGTCATGAGGCGGCCCTTCTGTTGCTTGCGGCCCGGTACGATTGCATCATCGCAGGAGCGGACGGCGCGCACCAGTGAGCTTTGTCACGAGTGCGGGGGCTCGGTCGCGTGGCCCGCTGACGCGACCGCCCCACCGTGCGGGAGGAATGTCACGGTTGCGCTAGGCGGCCCCTCCACCACGCGCAGCTTCGCGTACAATACCCGTATGAACAGGCTATTCGACAAATCGATCGTGCTGGCGTGCTGTATCGCAGCCGCCACGGGCCTTGCTGTGGACGCTCGTCTGGTTGCGGCGTTTTGCCTTGGCGTTATTGCCACCTCACTGGCCGAGGTCGCACAGGGAAACCGCGCCCGCCGTGTGAGTGAGGCCGCGAGCTACGCCTGCATCATCGCGGCCGTCTTCGTGCCGCCGTTTGTGCCGTTTGCGCCTCTCGCCTTCTATGACATCGCGCGGCGCGTGCGCCGTGAGCGCGCCTGGGTCGCGCTGGGCATTGGCTCCGCTTTTGCCTTTGCGCTCGTCGCAGACCTTCGCGGCGGCGCGCTCACCACCCGAACGCTGCTGCTAACCGCCATCCTTTCGATCGCCGCCACGTTGCTGTCGCTGCGCACCGCGCAGCTGGAGCGCGAACAGGAACGCATGCGTCGCACCCGCGACAAGCTGCAAGAACGCGCCCTGGCACTCGAGGCACGCAACCGCGACCTCGCCGACCGCCAGGACTACGAAGTCGAGCTCGCGACGCTCGCCGAACGCGCCCGCATCGCGCGCGAGATCCACGATAACGTCGGGCACCAGCTCACGCGCGCCTCACTGCAGGCCGAAGCCCTGCGCGTGGTTCACGCCGACGAGCCCGGCGTCGCCGCCGATTTCGCCGACGTCAAACGCACGGTTGACGAGGCGCTCCAGCTTGTGCGCACCAGCGTCCACGCGCTCAACGACAACGCCGTCGACCTTTCCGTGCAGCTCGAACGCATTGTCGAAGGCACACGCTCGGACGGCGGCCCGCAGATTGAGCTTGAAGTTATGGCCGAACATGCGCCCGCAAACGTCGCCAACTGCTTTGCAGCGGTCCTGCGCGAAGCGCTCTCCAATACCATGCGCCACGCTTGCGCCCAGACCGTCACCGTACGGTGCATGGAGCATCCGTCGTTTTACCAGCTCATTGTTACCGACGATGGCGTGGGTGAGGTCCAAGCAAGTGGCCGCGGCACCGCGGAGGGCATGGGGCTCGCCTCCATGCGCGAGCGCATCGAGGCGCTTGGCGGCACCTTCACCGCCGGCCCGCGTGCCGGCGCCGGCGGCTGGCGTGTGTTTGCCACCGTTCCCAAACAGCAAGGAGATGAGGGCCGATGAGGCTCATCGTTGTCGACGACGACCGCTTGGTGGTCGATTCGCTCAAGATTATCTTGGGCGCCCAGCCGCGGATCGAAGTGGTGGGCACCGGTGCCAACGGCAACGATGCGGTGGCGCTCTACGCCGAGCACGCACCCGATATTGCGCTGCTCGACATCCAGATGCCGGGACGCGACGGCCTTTCGGCGGCACGCGAGATCCTTGAGTGCGACCCTGCAGCGCGCGTGGTGTTTCTGACGACATTTTCGGATGACGAGTACATTGTGTCGGCGCTCAAACTGGGCGCTCGCGGCTATCTGATCAAAACCGATGTCGCCGCCATCCCGCCGGCGTTGGCCCAGGTTATGGACGGCAAACGCGTGCTCGAGGGTAAGGCGATCGAGGATATCAACTTTGATGGGGCGGGAGCCGAGACAGACACGCCTCGCCGGCCCGCCGCCTTTGCCAGCCTTACCGACCGCGAGTTCGAAGTCGCCGAGCTCATCGCCCGCGGTCTCGACAACAAGGAGATTGCCGCCACCGCCTATATGGGCGAAGGCACCGTACGCAACCACATCAGCTCGATCCTGGCAAAGATGGGCCTGCGCAACCGCACGCAGATCGCTATCGCCTACCTGCGAGGGTAATTACCCAACGGCCAACCGCTCCGGCAGAGCAAAATAGCTGCTACCGATTTAATGCCATTTCAAAACTATGCCGGTTTACGGGGCTAAACCCAGGAACCCCGTCCATACTTGCATTTTTTCGAAAAATGACGGCTCGTCTACCTGCGGTTTTATTCTTGCAACTATCGGCATGGTTGGGGGTTCGCGATTCAGCCCCGTAAACCGACATAGTTTCGGAACAGTGGGGTCACATACCGATGCCCCGCAAGCCGTACAGAGCCAAAAATGATCCGTTTTCCTCCGTCCCCAAGGGATCAGCCGGAACCGCTTGCCACGAAACCGGCCCATCTACTACGTTTAGCTCCTTACCCCCAACCATGTCAAAAAACGCGAAAACAAAACCGACGCTCCTATAAGTTGTCAAGAGGCAGTTTGCGGGAGCGCTC
>CALDBJ010000022.1 GCA_937937835.1 uncultured Collinsella sp. | reverse complement strand
AATTACCGTCCGTTTATAGAACCCACCCCCAGCGTGCAGTCCCCTTACGGTTGAATAAATACACATCTATGGAATTACGTAAGAGAGGACTGTTCCTATGAGCTACAAGACCGTTTGTGTTGCCGGCGGCGGCGTGTTAGGAAGCCAGATTGCCTTTCAGGCTGCCTACTGCGGCTTTGATGTAACGATTTGGCTGCGCAGCGAGGGCAGCATCGGCCGCACCCAGCCCAAGATCGATCATGTGCGCGAGGAGTACATCGCGGCAATCGAGGGTATGGCGGACGGTACGGGCGAGTGGTGTGCCGGTATCGCCGATAGCGACCAGACCTTCGACAGGGAGGCGGCGCTCGCCGCCGTTGAGCGTGCCTACTCCACACTCAAGCTGGAGCTCGACCTCGCCAAGGCCGTTGCCGACGCCGACCTGGTCATCGAATCTATGGCCGAGGACACCCAGGCAAAGATCGACTTCTACAAGAAGCTCGCCCCGGTTCTGCCGCAAAAGACCGTCATCGTCACCAACTCTTCCACGCTGCTGCCGAGCACCTTTGCCAAGTACACCGGCCGTCCCGAGAAGTACCTATCGCTACACTTTGCCAACTCCATCTGGAAGAACAACATGACCGAGGTCATGGCCCAGAGCCAAACCGACAAGCGCTACTTCGACGAGCTCGTCGACTTCGCCAACGATATCCGCATGCTTGCCCTGCCCGTCAACAAGGAAAAGAACGGCTACCTGCTCAATTCCATGCTGGTGCCGTGGCTGCTTTCGGGCCTTGACCTGTATGTCTCGGGCGTGAGCGACCCCAAGAGCATCGATCTCGCGTGGACGCGCGGCACCGGCGCTCCCAAGGGTCCGTTTCGCGTATTCGACACGGTGGGTATCCAGACGGCCTACAACATCGTCATGCAGTATCAGAAGGTCCCGGGCCTGGTGAGCCCGCTGCTCAAGAAGATGATGATGCCCTACAACTTTAAGGCTATGGCATCCGTCCTCAAGAAAATGCTCGACGAAGGCAAGCTGGGCGAAAGCTCGGGCGAGGGCTTCTTCAAGTACTAAAAAATGATCCCTCGGGGACGGAGGAAAGCGGATCATTTTCGGCCGCCAACAGTGAGAAGATGGACCCAGAAATAGAAAGGAGTGGCAATGGGCCGGCTCGGGCTTTGAGGACAAGTTGCTGCAGGCCCAGGGCGATTTTCGCTCAACGCGGGCCAGCACAGCGTGACGTATCTGCCGAGTTCTGACACGGCAACGACTGGTCGCTACCAGGTGCTGCTATACGACAACAACTTTGGTGCGGCCGAAAGCTATCCCAAGTTCGACTGGGGCCAGCTGGGCTCCGCGGTGGTGACCGACTACAACAAGGGCACGCATTCGTTTGGGCGCATCTTTACAGTGGACGAGACGGCGCACACCTACGAACTTGAGGACCAGATCGCCGTGCCGTTTTCGGGCTATGTGAGCAGTGCGCAGCGCGTTGGCGATTCAAATAGCATGCTCGTGGCATCGGGCCAGGCCAAGACCTTTACCGAGTACGATCGGTATGGTCTACCCATCGCTACCTTTGAGATGGAAGCCGAAAAGTACATCTATCGCGTGTACAAGTACGATCTGTAGGGCCGCGCTCTGCATCACTTCACGTCAAATTCCACGCGATCGAGCTCGGGCACATTGAGGTCGATGAGCTTGCGGGCGATGTGACGGTCGTGTGCCCCGAGCGCCTCGCTTGTCGTCACATGGGCGACAATCTCGCGCTCGACGATGCCCTCCTCCTCGCCTTCGGTAGACGAGGTCTCGACGGCGACGGTGTAGTCCTTAAAGCCTGGCAGCACTGCCGCAAGCTCGCGCGTGGTTTCGGTGACGCCGTAGCCGTCCTGCACGCCGGCCTGCGCCGAGCCAATGGAACCCGCCGTCATAACGATGCAGGGGATGGCAAAGATCACCGTGCCCACGATGATGCGGCGGCGCACCTTGCGCGATAGCTCGTCGACCTCGGCATTTTCCTCGGCAGTCACAATACCGTCGCCGTTCAGGTCGCGCTTGAGCGGCACGCGCAAAAGAAGCAGAACGGCTTCGGCCGCGAGTGCGATAAAGACCACGTTGATGCCAAACTCGTAGAGCGCCGAGAGAAACAATGACCCGCTTGCGATGGCGATGCCATAGCCCGCCGCGCACAGGGGCGGCATGAGTGCGGTCGCCACAGCCACCCCGGCGATGAGCGTGGCGGGTTCCTGGTCGCGCGAGTTGCCCAGGCCGCCCGCAAAGCCGCCCGCGAGCGCGACGGCAAGGTCCCACACGGTCGGTGTCGAATTGTCGATGATGGCGGCCGTGGTGGTGCCAAGGGGCGAGAGCTTAAAGTACAACGTGGACGTGACCAGGCAAAAGACCATCTGCAGCGCGAGGCCGGCGACGGCCTCAAGGGTGATCTCGCGGTCGAGCGTGGCGATGCCGTATGCCATGGCAAGGACCGAGCCCATGAGCGGGCAGATGAGCATGGCGCCTACAATGGCGATATCCGAGTCGATATCGAGGCCGACGCTCGCGATGAGCATAGCGATGATGAGGATGCACAGGTGAGAGCCGGTCAGGCGCGCCCCGTTTACAAAGCGCTTGCGAATCACGTGATAGGGCGCGCGTCCCTCGCGAATGTTGAATGCCTGCTTTAGAAAGCGGCTTGTGTTCTTCATGGCCTCGCTGTGGGCGGGGCGGATGCCATGGCGCCGATGATGGCGCTCGCGCAGTCGCTTGAGCTGTTGTTTATCGAGTTCCATGCTTACCTCGTTCTGGCACGGGCTGCGTATCCCGCCCGTCGTCTTTACTCTACACCGCGCTGAGCAAGGTGTCAGAAAAGGTTTGTTGACCTGGAAGTCAGGCTAATCGGCTTGACTAAAAACGCCGTGAGGATCATAAGAGTCGAATAGACAAAAAAGCGCGGGGCCGGTTTGATTCCGACCCCGCGCTCTGCGCTGGTGCGTTGTTGGTCGGCCTACCCCAGCAGGCTTAAGCCCACGGAGATGAACGCCAGGATAACGCCGACGATGGACTCGCCACCGAGCAGGCCGCTGGCGACAACCAGGCCCTGCTCCTGGAAGGCGGCGTCCTTGGCGGCCTTTTCCTCGTCCGAAAGACCGGCCTCGGCGTCGCGGTGAGCGACCCACTTGTCGTAGGCGAGCTTGACGCAGGAGCCCAGGAAGGCCGTGAGCGACATATAGAACGGCAGGTACACGCCCAAGCCGATCATCATGGCCGGAATGCCGAGCCAGTACATGACGATGCCGGCGATAAAGCCGCCCGCAAACCACGGCACGCTCGGGATGCCCGAGACCATGGTGGCGACGACGCTTGCCTGCGCGGCAACGAAGCTCTTGTCGGGACCGAAGGCGTCCGGACCATAGGCGGTGACGAGCGCGACCATGACGGCGGCGGCGACCAGGGCGCCCACGATGCCGCCGATGGCCTGGCCGACCCACTGTGCGCGCGGGTTGGTGCCCAGCACGGCGCCGGCCTTAAAGTCGTTCATGACGTCGCCCGCAAGGCCGCACGCCACGGCCACGATGCCGGCGATAAAGAACAGCTTGACCTGAGCGAGCTGCGCGAAGGCGGCAACGATGAGCATGACGATGAGGCCGAAGATCTCCATGGGGTCGATGCCCGTCTGGCCGCAGCTCTGCGCGCTCATGATGGTGGTGACAAAGGTGAACAGCGTGACGATGACGGCCGGAACGGGGCCAAGGTCGAGCACGATGGCGATGATCACGGCGATGGCGGCGGCGCCCAGGCCGATGATACCGGCGTCGAGTTTAAGGGAGCCCGAGATGAGCGACTGCTCGTCGGTGTCGGTGGAGCTGTCGGCGGCGAGGCCGCGGACGATACCGGCGACCTGCGGAAGGATGTCCTTAAGGACGACGGCGACGCCAAAGCCCATCATGAGGCCCATACCTAGGGACTTGACGATACCCTGCGCGGTCACAACATCGAACAGACCGGCAGCGGTGCCGCCGACGATGATGCCAAAATTGCCCAGCAGCGCGCCGGCAAACCAGAACGCGACGGGGGCGAAGCCCACGAGGAAGCCGACGGAGAGCAACATGGGCGAGTTGTAGATGGCAAAGGTCACGCCGGGGATATTGAGCGTGCACAGCATGCTGGGCACCACGTCCAGGGCGTCGCGCAGCACGCTGTAGATGCCGGCGATGGCCATGGAGCCAAAGAGCTGCTTGCCGGTCTTGCCGCCGGCCTCGGTCGCACGCAGGGTCTGAGCCGCGGCGTTGCCGGTGGGGAACTCAAGTGCGGCGTCCACGATAAAGTGACGGTGGATGAGTGCCGTGGCCAGCAGGCCCAAGATGGTGCCGGCGAGTGCCACGATAAACATGTCGAGCCAGCTGATCTGGTCGGCATAGCCCAGCATCCAGGCGCCCGGGATGGTAAACGCCAGACCGCCGGCGACCATGGCGCCTGCGGACATGATGGTGTGGGTGACGTTTGCCTCGTTGAGGCTGGCGTTGCCCATGAGCTTAAGGAAGAACAACGAGATGACGGCAGCGAAGACGATCGGCCAGGGGAGTGCGCCCATCTTGAGGGCGGTGTAGGCCGAGCTTGCCGTGATGATCACGCAGCCAAGGACGCCGATGACGACGCCGCGCAGCGTGAGTTGCCCGCGCATCGAAGCGCGGTTCGAGGGATTGCTCATATAGAACTCCTTTGCGTATATCCGCTTCCCCGGGAGCGCCGCTACGGATACGGTGCGGGAAGTCGGGTTACCAAGGGCCGCCGCGTGAGCTCGCAAACGACCGCGCACCAGTATAGCCGCAAGCTAGTCATTTTGGGATGACTGGTTTAGGTAGGCGATATACTGCTGGGCAGACGAAAGGAGCGCTGACGATGCTTAATGGCTGCGCATATATATTGACGGTCGACGTGGGCAACACGTTCATTCGCTTTGGCCTGTTTGCCGAGGATTCGGCCGCGGCGCAGGAGTGCCCGCTTGCGACGTGCGAGATCACCACGCCGTCGAGCATCACAGCAGACGAGGCGCGCATGCGTCTCGTGCAGGTCATGGCCGCACTGGCGGCCGATGCGGGCATGCCGGGTGCGCTTGTGCCCGCGGCTGCTGTGCTGAGCTGCGTGGTCCCGGCGCTCGAGCGCCCGTGGAAGGCGGCACTTTCCCGCACCTGCACGGGGCGCGTGCTCACGGTGGGGCCGGGACTTAAGACCGGCATGCCCGTGCACTACGACGATCCGGCCGAGATCGGCCCCGACCGCATCGCCGATGCCGTGGCGGCCCGCGCCGTCTACGGCTCGCCGTGCATCGTGATCGACCTGGGCACGACGACCAATATCGAGGTCATCGACGCGCACGGCACCTTTGTCGGCGGCGTTATCGCGCCGGGGCTGGCGCTCGGCGCCCGCTCACTTTCGGCGGCAGCAGCGCGCCTACCCCAGGTTGAGCCCTCGGCGCCGACACACGTCATCGGCCGCAACACGCGTGAGGCCATGCGCTCGGGCGTGGTTCTGGGCGAGGTGGCCCGCATCGACGGCATGCTCGACATGGTGCTCGCCGAGATGCGCGCGACCAAGGCCGCGGGGGAGGGCGATGTGCCCATCGTCATTACCGGCGACGATGCCGAGGCGCTTGCGGCGCTGGTCGGCCATAGCCTGACGGTCGACGATGCGCTGACGCTGCGGGGTCTCGCCGAGCTCTACCACATCAACCAAAAGCCCCGCCGCGCGTAGGGCGAGGGGCTGGTGGGATAAGCGCCCCTACCTTTCACCTGCTACAATGGGTCAAACTATTGCGATTTCGGAGGTGTCTGGCATGTCGGACGATCTTCATCAAACTGCGTCGGGCAAGCGCCGCGACGTTATTAGCTGGGACGAGTTCTTTATGAGCGTGGCCATCGCCGCGCAGCGCCGCAGTAAGGACCCCAACACGCAGGTGGGAGCGTGTATCGCCAGCACCAACCACCGCATCCTTTCGGTGGGTTACAACGGCACGCCCTCGGCGCTCAATGATGACTTTTTCCCGTGGGGAACGAGCGATGACCCGTTGCAGGACAAGCACAACTACGTGGTGCACGCCGAGGCAAACGCTGTGCTCAACTACCGCGGCTCGCTCAAAGACCTTGAGGGTTCCACGGTCTACGTCACGCTGTTCCCGTGCCACGACTGCGCCAAGATCCTGGCGCAGGTGGGCGTGGGCGAGGTCGTCTACCTGGACAATAAGTATGCCGACACCGATGACGGCCGTATCAGCCGCCGCATCCTCGACTCCTGTGGCATCAGCTACCGCCAGGTCATCGTCGATGTCCAGATTGGTACCGGGGGACAGGCTCAGCAGTAGCGCGTGCCAACGCCAGCTGGCGGCAAAACAGCCAAAAGAGCCCCGTCCCAAATTGACTACTCGTGAAAGTCGCGTCTGCGCGCATGGACGGCTCGTGAGCGGGTACATGGCTGTAGTAACATAGCTTCTGTCCGCGGGCGTGCCCGCGTTATTGTGAGAAAGGAGCCCCTGTGGCTGTTAACGAAGAGCTGCTTAAGAAGGTTCTTGAAGAGATTCGCCCCAACCTGCAGGCCGACGGCGGCGATATGGAGTATGTGGGCGTCGACGACGAGGGTGTTGTCAAGCTGGAACTGCAGGGCGCCTGCGCCGGCTGTCCCATGAGCTCGCTGACCCTTTCCATGGGTATCGAGCGCATCCTGAAGGAGCATGTGCCCGGCGTTACCCGCGTTGAGCAGGTCAATGCTTCCGGCGAGGCCGAGGACCTGTACGACGAGTACGCACCGTTCTAAGATGCGAAAGCTGCGGACGGTACGCTCCGCATAGACGTTACGCCCAAATATGCGGCTGCGAGCGTAAGACCCGCGGCCGCATTTGTATGTAGGGAGCAGGGGATCGATATGCTCAACGACCTCTACCATATGCTTGATCCCGTCGCGATCTCGGCGGGCCCCATCACCATCTACTGGTACGGTCTGGCCTACGTGGTCGGCGCTCTGCTCACGGCGGTCGTTATGTACCGCACGCAACGTCGTTGGGGCTTCGACATTACGATTGATGACCTGACGAGCGTCGTGGTCGGCGCGGTCTTTGGCCTTATTATCGGCGCGCGCCTGTTCTACGTCGTCTTTTACGGCGATGGCTACTATTGGACTCACCCGCTCGAGATCTTTGCCACCAACGAGGGAGGCATGAGCTTCCACGGTGGCCTGGTGGGCGGCATCTTGGGCGGCATCATCGTGTGTCGCATGTATAAGCTCGACGCCTGGACTATCGCCGACCTTGCCGTGATCGGCGCCCCGCTGGCCCTGTGCCTGGGCCGTTGTGCCAATTTCGTCAACGGCGAGCTGTGGGGCAAGCCGACCGATCTGCCCTGGGGTGTGGTCTTTGGCGGCACCGCGGGCGATATGCCGCGCCATCCCTCCCAGCTCTACGAGGCGTTTCTTGAGGGCGTCGTGCTCTTCTGTATTTTGCAGGTGCTCAGCCGCAAAAAGCCGCTGCTGCCCCAGGGTACGTTTATGGGCGTGTTCGTGATGGGGTACGGCATCGTCCGCTTTCTCGTTGAGTTCGTGCGCGTGCCCGATGCCCAGCTGGGCTATCTGCTGGGAGGCGTCATCACCATGGGTCAGCTGCTGAGTTTGCCGCTCGTGATCGCCGGCCTGGCGCTCATCATCTTTGCCCGTCGCCGCAACCAGCCCCAGCGCGTCTACCTGGACGCCTAACCAAGACCACCACAAAGGGGACAGGCACTTTTGTGGTGGTCTTGCCGAGCAACGATGACAGAACCGTAACGTTTCCCAGATAAAACCTGCCAAAATAAACCTGTCCCTTTTTGGCAGGTTTCTAGAAAGGCTTTCGGACTGTGAAGGATTCCGACCTCTCCACAACGGCTGCGCGCGACGCTGCCCGCATCGTCTGGTTTAAGCGCTATCCCGCCAAGCAGACCCTCATCGCATTTTTGCTCGCGCTGTTGGCGACCACGGCGTTTTCCATCGATCCCGCCCCGGTGTCGAGCAACGCGGTCTTGGCGATTGACCCCAAAGCCTCTGGCATGCTGTACGTGTGCTACGAGGTGCTCCTCTCGTTTGCCGGCCATACCGACGCGGTCATGCTGCTTGCGCTTGCCTGCCTGCTTACGCTGCCGTTTCGCTACGTATTCTTTGGCCGCGGCGACGCTTGGCGTCCCTCGGTGATCCTTCCGTCGCTGTTCTTTGCCGTCTGCATGGTGTTTGGCCGCAGCTACGACCTCACCGATTCGGCCGAGATCGTGCTCGGCGACAAGGCCCGCATTATCTGTGCCTGGATAGGCGGTGCGGGCTGGATGCTCTTGGCGGTCGTTGCTTTCTACCTGGCTTTTGAGTGTCTAGATTGGTTGAGCTCTCGGCGCATTCCGTTTTCCGAAGCGCACTTTGGCCGCGTATGGCGTGTGGCTCACGCCGTGCTCTCGGTCCATCCCTTTGCCGGGCCCTTCCTGGTGCTTATGGTCGCCTGGGCGCCCACGCTCATCGCTTCGCTGCCCGGCCTTTTTATGGGAGATACGGGTGCGCAGATTCGCCAGTGGTTCAACTACCCCAACGGCACGAGTGACTACCTGCGTCTGCTCAATCCCAATGTGTTGCTCAACGGACATCATCCCGTGGTGCACACGGCTATCATCGGTTCGTGCGTCCAGCTGGGGCTTTCACTGTTCAACAGCGCCAACGCAGGTCTTGCCATCTACACCTGCGCTCAGTTCGTCATTACGGCCGCCTGCATGGCCTATTCCATCTCGTCGCTGCGCAAGCTGGGCGTGAGCCTGCCGGTCCGCGGCGTGATCTTGCTGTTCTTTGTGTTTATGCCGATGTTCTCTAACTACGCGGCGTTGCTCACCAAAGACGTGCTCTTTGCCGACGCGTTCTTGGTGCTGCTGGTACAGACCGTCAAGCTCGTGGCATGTGGCTTGCCCCGTCGTGATGCCAATGTCGAGCGAACGGGCGAGAAAGCCCCCGTGCTCTTTGCGCGCCACGACTGGCTGCTGCTCGCTCTGGGCGCCATGGGTTCCACGTTTCTGCGCAATGGCGGCCTGGTGTTTTCCCTGGCGGCATGCGTGATCGCGGCGGCGTTTTGCGCGTGGGACGCGCATGTGGCTCATCGTGCAGCCAAGCAGGCTGGTGCTGCGACTTCGGGCGCCACGCCGCGTTTCCGCTGGGTGGGAGTTCTTGCGGTGCTTGCGCTCTGCCTTGCCTCTAATATGTACTTCACTAAGGTCTTTATGCCGGTGCACGACATCACGCCTGGTTCCAAGCGCGAAATCCTCTCGATTCCGTTCCAGCAGACGGCTCGTTTCGTCCAAAAGCACGACGGCCTCAACTCGGGCGTCAACCCCACGGTTAAGGAGGACGGCACCATCGTGGAGGCTCCTTGCGACGGCTTAGTGACCGACGAAGAGCGTGCCGTGATCGACCGTGTGCTCAAGTACGAGAATCTGGGGCGCCGTTACAACCCGGATAAGTCGGACGCCGTCAAAAATTGCTTTAACGAGTACGCCTCGCAGGAGGACATCAAGGCCTATTTTGAGGTGTGGGCCCAGATGTTCAAAAAGGATCACGAGTGCTATATCTCGGCGCTCATCAATAACTACTACGGCTACTTTTATCCGAGCGCCCGCGATGCGTGGGTCTACAGCACGGCGCGCAGTGCCGAGATTATGGCGAAGCCCGATAACCTCAAGTACTTTGACTTCCATCCGGTCGATAGCAAGGTCGTGCGCTGGTGCGACCACCTGATCAACCTGTATCGCGTGGCAGTACAACGCATCCCGTTTATCTCGCTCACCATGAGCTCGGCCACCTATGTGTGGATCATGATCGCCGTGGTGCTCTATCTGCTACGTCGTCATTCGTGGCGCGGGCTGGCCATTTGGGTGCCGCTGCTGGGCGTGCTCGCCGTGTGCCTGATCGGTCCCTGCAATGGCTCGACCTACATGCGCTACCTGTATCCGGTCATCGCCTGCATGCCCTTTGCCATCGGCGCCACCATCACCCGCAGCGACCTCCTCTGGTCCTAATTTGGTGCAAAGGGGACAGGTTACTTTGCACCAAGGGGCTGTATCATCACGACGCCTTCATTTTGGGGTTTATCTCGCAGGCCAGTAGGTATATCATAACGACGTTTGTTTATATTGCCCGAGCATCTGCGCTGGGCTTTAGGTCGAAACCGATAGGAGACACGTATGTCCGGACACTCTAAGTGGGCCACAACCAAGCATCGTAAGGGCGCGCAGGACGCCAAGCGTTCCGCCCTCTTCTCCAAGCTGAGCCGCAACATCACCGTTGCTGCCCGTCTCGGCGGCGACCCGCTGCCCGAGAACAACGCCAGCCTCGCCGCTGCCGTTGCCAAGGCCAAGGCTCAGTCCATGCCCAAGGACAAGATCAAGTCCGCTATCGACAAGGCCTTCGGTTCGGGTGCCGACGCCGCCGTCTACGAGAACATCGTGTACGAGGGCTACGGTCCCGCCGGTGTCGCCGTCTACGTCGACTGCCTGACCGATAACCGCAACCGCACCGCCGCCGATGTCCGTTCCGCCTTCTCCCACGCTGGTGGCAACCTGGGCACCTCCGGCTCCGTCGCCTTCCAGTTTGAGCGCAAGGGCCAGATCGTCGTCGCCAAGGAGATCCTGGACGAGAACGCCAAGAAGGAGACCATGATCGCCAACGGTGCTGCCGGTGACGAGGATGAGTTCATGATGGCCATCGCCGAGGCCGGTGGCGAGGACTACGAGGACGCCGGCGAGGAGTGGATCGTCTGGACTACTGCCAACGAGGTCATGGCTGTCTCCAAGGCGCTCGAGGAGCAGGGCGTCCAGGTCAAGGGCTCCGAGACCACCATGGTCCCGACTACCCCGACCGAGGTCTCCGGCGCCGACGCCAAGAAGGTCCAGCGCCTTATCGACCGTCTCGAGGAGCTCGACGACGTCCAGGACGTCTACAGCACCATGGACATGACCGACGAGGTCATCGCTGCCCTCGAGGAGGAGTAGCGCCTGCACGGGTTAAGCCGTGCATATCTGGGCATAATGAAGCGAGCATGCAAGCCTCGTGGAATAGATGAGCCGGATCCGCGTGCGTATGGCACCGGACCCGGCTCTTTTATAATGATGCGAATCGTTTTGCATTCTGTGGACCGAAACCTGAAGGGAGCGCGCGTGCGCGTACTCAAACGAGCCCTAGCGATCGTGTATCTTGCCGCCTCCATCGTGGCGCTGGGTACGCTTGTCTGCCAGTTCTGGGGACCGTATACGTATCGCTTTATGCTGCTGTTGCGTGACACCATGCCTCGCGTCGTCGTTACGGTGTGCGCCGCTATCGTGGCGCTTGGCGTGCTCATCGGTTTTTTCCGCCTGATGTTCGCGCGTCGCGAGCCGTCCTGCGTGCATCCGGCGGGGGAGCGCAATATCGAGGTCACGCTCGCAGCGCTTTCCTCGTGCGCCCGTGCCGCGGCAGAGTGCGATGATCGCGTGATGGTTGAGCATATCGAGGCGCGCGTTCAAGGCTCCGACGAGTCGCGCGTTCGTTTTAAGGTCGAAGCCATCGCGCTCGATGATAAGGACGTTGCCGCTCTTGCCTTCTCGATGCAGCAGCGCATCGAGAAGGCCTGCGACACCATGCTCGGCACGCCGGGCACGACCGCGCGCGTCCGTTTTTTGCCGTCCAAGACTACCGTCCAGACCGTGGAGGTTTCCGGTGAGTGATACCAACCAAGACAAGACCGCCCGTACGCCGCGCTTGACGATCGACCAGAACGCTACGCCGGCAGGCGAGTCCGCCGACACCAAGCCCGAGGCCGGCGAGCAGCACGACAGCGCCGCCAACGACTTTGACGAGGCCATGGGTCTCATCAAAGGTACGGGCGCTGCTATCTGGAGCTACGCCGTGCGCCACCCCAACACTACGCTCGGCGCCTTGGCAGGCTTTATCCTCGCCGTGCTGGTACTTACGTTGGGCCTGTGGGACACGCTCGTCATCGCATTCTTTGTGCTGATCGGCGCCGTAATCGGCCAGATTCGCGACGGCGAGAACGGTATCGTCAACTTCTTCGGCCGTCTGTTTAGCGGCCGCTAATATGTATTCGACTGTCGCATCCGCGGCAGGCATAAGGAGGAACCATGGCTTTTAACACGAAGGTCGATGTAGCCGATACCGAGCTCGAGGCGAATGAGGCCGTCGCCGCCGAGGCGGAGGACGTAACGCTCGAGGACGAGGCGCTCGTCGAGGCCGAGTCCGATGCGGATGAGGACAACGAGGAGATGGACGAGGAGGCGGACGAGTCCGAGGACTCGCTGACCTATTCCAACGGCGTGATCGAGAAGATCGTCGCCATGGCCACCCGCGAGGTGCCGCACGTCCTGGGCATGAAGGGCAACCTCATGCACTTTGTGCAGGAGCAGTTTGGTGCCGAGAACCTGACCAAGGGCGTGACGGTTGAGGTCACCGATGACAACCGCGTGGTCGTCAACATCTCGGTCATCATCGAGTACGGCGCCTATGCGCCTGCGATCTTTGACGACGTTAAGGCGCGCGTCACCGAGCGTCTGGCCGCGATGACCGGCCTTGAGGTGGCGGGCGTCAACCTGCGCATCGAGGATGTCATCACCCCCGAGGAGTACGAGCATCGCACCAGCCAGCACGAGTAACCTACCAAAAAGGGATGTTTATTTTGGCAGGTTTTATCTGCGAAAACGTCAAACGGCCGGTCGCACGGATGTATGTGCGGCCGGCCGTTATTTGTATGCCCCCGATGCAGGCATACCGCTCGTCTAACTAAGGGTTGCAATCTTCGCGTTCCGCGTTACCCTAATGGGCGCATTGTTTCCAAATTGTTAACGAGGGGTTGCCGTAATGGCCGACGAACACGAGACCGAAAGCAAGGCATGGGCGATTGAAGCCGCTGCGGCAGAGGCGGCGTCGCGTGCCGCCGAGGAGATGCATCGTCCTCCGGTGGTGCCGATGGAGCGCGTTGTCGGTCGCGAGGATATCGAACGTGGCGAGCGCGCCGGCCGCAAGCGCAGCCAGGAACCAGGCTTTCCGCGCTTTTTTGCCGAGCTCAATCTGGGCCTGGTCCTCACGGCCTTTGCCATCGTGGCCTTTAAAACCCCCAATCACTTTGCCTTCGGCGGCACCTCGGGCGTGTCGGTCATTCTTTCCACGCTGTTCCCGACTCTGCCCGTCGGCGTCTTTATGTGGATTATCAACGCGGTCCTGGTCATCCTGGGTTTTATCTTTTTGGAGCGCAGGGCAATCCTTTGGAGTGTCTTTGCCTCGTTTGCGCTTTCGGCCTACGTCTCGCTGTTTGAGCTCTTCATTCCGACGGATGTTTCGATGACGGGCGATATGTGGCTCGACCTGTGTTTTGCCGTCATCTTGCCGGCGCTGGGCAGTGCCATTGTCTTTGACATTGGCGCCTCGACGGGCGGCACCGACATCCTTGCCATGATTCTCAAACGCCGCACGACGCTTGAGATCGGCCGTGCCCTGTTGCTGGTCGATATCGGCATCGTGACCATCGCGGCTTTCCTGTATGGCCCGCGCGTCGGTCTGTACTGCGTGCTCGGTCTGTTTGCCAAGACGCTTGTGGTCGACAAGGCTATCGAGAGCATTCACCTTCGTAAGGTCTGCACGATCATTTGCTCCGAGCCCCTTAAAGTCGAGGAGTTTATCGTCAAGCATCTCAACCGCACGGCAACGATCAGCCGTGGCTACGGCGCTTTCTCGGGCAAGTGCGTCACGGTGATCATGAGCGTGCTGAGCCGTCGCGAGGCAGTGCAACTGCGCCGCTATGCCCGCGAGATTGACCCTGGCGCCTTCATCACCATCGTCGATAGCTCCGAAATCGTCGGCAAGGGCTTCCGCGGCACGAACTAGCCCGGTCGTACCCTTCGAATCATTGAACAAACCGGCTACGTTGCAAATCGGTCATCTTGCGGTATTTGTCCCCACATTGGGCGATAATGATGCCAAAGACATCGTTTGCGATCCAGGTGATTCGCTCTAGATACGAAGGGATGATTTCGATGTTCTGTTCGCAGTGTGGCGCCCCCATGGGCGATAACGACAAGTTCTGCGGCGTGTGCGGTGCCCCTAATACCGAGGTTAAGGCCGCCGGTCCCGCTCCGCAAGCTCAACCTCAGCCGCAGGGTCAGCCGTTTGCCCAGCCGCAGCCGCAGCCGTTCGTTGCGCCCCAGCCGGCTATGAACGCGCCCAAGGGCTGCATGGCGCAGGCCTTCAACGACATGCTCAAGGTTCCCGGCGCCTTGGTTCGCGTATGCCAGATCGCCTTTTTGCCGGCGCTGATCTGTGTTGTCTCGGTGCTGGTGCTGTTTATCCCCGTTATCGGCGGTATCGCAGCGGCCATTGGCTTTTTGCTCGCGTGTGTGGCAAGCGTGTGCGGTGCGGGCTTTGCCATCGAGTGGGGTCGTGACCTGTCGCTCAAGGATGATAACGGCATGGAGCGTCCGCTGTTGCGCTCGACCTCGTTTGGATTGGGCATTTTCTCGTCTGTCATTACCGGTGTGCTCGAGTTCGTGGCCATTATTCCGGTGATTGGCGTGGTGTTCTCGGCTATCGAGAGCGTCGTGATCGGTGCCGTCGGTTCATATTATTTCAATGGTTCGAGCGGTCTCGAGGCCGCACTCTTCGGCTCGATGGGCCTGCTCGTCTTTGCCATGATCGTGTCGGTGGTACTGGGCATCTTCTTTAAGATGTTTGGTGATGCCGCCGTGATGCACTTTGCCGTCGCGGGGCGCGTGGAAAGCGCGTTTTCGCTCGAGAAGGTCTGGAAGTCTTATAAGGCCAACCTGGGCAAGCTATTCTGCGCCTCGATTCTTCCCGAGTTTTTGACGGGCATCGTGTCGCACATCATCACGTGGATCTTCACCGCCATCTTTGGCGCCATTGCTACGTTTGGTATGTATAGCTATTACTATCGCCCCACGGGTCTTGAGGCAATCATCGAGGGCGGCGGCATTACGCTCATCCTGTTCTTGATGATCGTTGCCTTTGTCACGGTGTTCCTGACTGTGTTTGGCAAGATGCTCAAGTATCGCGCCGTTGGCTACTGGGCCGCGCGCTATGCCAGCGAGTGGGCCGATGAGGATGCCGACGATGTCCTGACGTTTGTGCTCCCGGGTGAGAAGAAGCCTGCTCCTGCGGGGTTCAATCCCACGGCCGCCACTTGTGCTGCCCCTGCCCCTGCCCCGGCACCCGCGCCTGCACCTGCTCCGGCACCTGCCCCGGCACCCGCGCCTGCACCTGCTCCGGCACCTGCCCCTGAACCCGTACCGGCGCCCGAGGCGACGCCTGCGGAACCCGATTGGAATGCCGTTGCCACGCCGGCGGATGAGCCGGGCGATAATCCTGCTGCCGAAAACAATCAAACCGAATAGTCGGTCGAGGCGCCCTGGGCAACTGAGCCCGGGGTGCCTTTTTCTACTGCGGAAGCAAGAAAATGCCTGGGAAAACGGTTGCAGCAATATTTCTCGGAAATTGGTCAATGTTGCGCAACAACGTCGCGGCTATTGTTGAGAACATAGACGTGTAAGGTTTGAAGGCGTGCAACGCCTTAGGAAAAGGAGAGGCTTATGTTCTGTCCCACTTGTGGTTCTCCCATTTCGGATGATGCCAAATTCTGCCCTGTCTGCGGTTCTGCCGTCGGTGCCGCTTCCGCTGCTCCTGCTCCACAGCCCGCGCCGCAGCCTGCACCTCAGCCCCAGCCTGCTCCGCAGCCCACGCAGATTCAGCCCACTCCGGTTCAGGCAGTTCAGCCTCAGCCTCAGCAGCAGTACGCCGGGCAGCAGCAGTACACCGGTCAGCAGCAGTATGCTCAGCAGCCTGCACCTGCCCCGATGGGCTATACTCCGATTAAAACCGACCGTGGCGTGATCGGCTGGCTCCTGCTTTCCATCGTGACCTGCGGCATCTATTCATATTACTTCCTCTATTGCCTCGCCCGCGACATCAATGTCATGCCTTGATTATCGACTTCATCCGAACACCTCCCACATTCATCCGCACATGTGCGG
>CALDBJ010000021.1 GCA_937937835.1 uncultured Collinsella sp. | reverse complement strand
ATTCGGTCGCACGGAGAGCATTTCCCAGTTGACAAAACTATAGGAACACCCCCCGCGGGGAAATTGGTGACGCGGGTGTCGACGGCGCTGAGCGCTCCGTGTTTTGGTATGTGGATATGGCAGCCATCAACCTTTCTCGGCATGTGAAACTCTAGGCACATATGAGCATACCTGAGCGACGCAACACATGCGCTCCATCTATCCCAACAAGCTCCAGCGGTACCCGCACTTCCCATTTCGTGTAGAAAAGGGCCTGTATATACTTCCCATTTCGTGTATTGAATCAGGTAACCACACTTCCCATTTCGTGTATACAGCAGCTAGATTGGGCAATCATGTCAGTATTCAGACGTACGGCCTACAATAAACTCCTCGATTGGAAAGCGAGCAATGGATCCCGAGCCATCATGCTCGAGGGGGCCCGCCGCGTTGGAAAAAGCACCCTTGCCCAAGAGTTTGCGCAGTCCAAATACAAATCCCACCTCGTGATCGACGAATCTGTTGCGAGTGAAAAAAGAAGACCGGAGACTCAACTGGTCTCCGGCCTCATTTCTAAAAAACGTCTCGTGGTTCTACTCGTGCTGTCGGGCTTCTACCAGCCTGCAGAAGTCGTTGACGCTCATGAGCCATTCCCTTTGCGCGGGCGTGTAGGTTTCGAACAGCGATGAGGGCACAACGAGGCTGAGCCTGTCCTTAGCCATAGCTCGTGTGTAATCCTCACTTACGGCGGGCTCAAGTGTTACAAGATGCTTGTCCTCGATTCTGTCAGCCTCATCAAGCACCTGACGCCAACGCTCCTTGATGGTTGTCTTGGCACCGAGCATCGTCAGTCGAGCGACAGGGAACTTGGGGTCGTGGTAATCGTCAATAGAGGGAAAGATGAAATCCGGCTTTGATTTGCCCTCGGTGTATTTCTGCGCCGAGTAGCGTATGCCCCTAGCATCGAATAGCATCGAGAGTTGATTCTCGAACGCCGTCCCCGCACGGGACTTGCGGCGCTGGAAGGCCGACATAGTGGTGCGCAGCACGCCATCAACATCAAGCGCCGAGCCAAGGTATGGCGCGAGGTCGCGCTCCAAGAGATGCCGCTCGAAGACGCGGAACAGCATCTCTTCGCGTTCGTAACAAGCGACCAAGCAGCCATCCGGGTCGCCCGTCCAATCGAGCTTTCCAAGGGTGGAAGCTGAGTAGGCTGAGAAGTCTGCCCCTTTGGGGAAGGACTCGCCGAATTTCTCGATCATACCGTCGAGGAAGTTCTCCGCTGCGATCGGCATGCTAACTTCGATGCCGATGGACTCCAAAATCCTTGCGGCGATCGACGTGATGCGCGTATCCTCCCGAGCAGAGGGCGTAAAACCCTTCTCGCCAACCCCGTCGAGCGCGAAGAGCCAGCGAACTTGAGATTCCGCCGTACTCCCCGCTCGGGCAAATAGGATTACGACCTCCTTGGCTTCGTGTAGGGCCAAAACCATGAGGTCGCCCGGACGGGCCATGCCCATGGCAGCATTATCGTTGTAGTAGAGCCTATACTCAGTTCTAGTTGGATGCTTCCTGCGGGCGTCGTACCAAGTGGTATAACCATGGTCGAATATAGGGTCTGCACCATCATCGAGATATGCGAAGGTAGTTCGCATCCCCTTTATGTCATCGTCTCCGAAAAGCGCGCGCAAAGGCCCCACGCCGTTGAATTCGTGCTGGTGGCTTTTATTGGCCCCCATGATGTCAACGCCCGCGAGGGTTTTCGCGACAGCACCGTCAAAATACGCGCCAAGTACTCCATAGTCCATCCTAGAACACCTCCATCATCAACTTCGCGACCGAGCGCACGACCGGCACGGTCACGGAGTTGCCGAACTGCCTGTATGCCTGAGTATCCGACACCGGGATGATGAACTCATCGGGAAATCCTTGCAGGCGCGCGCATTCGCGGGGAGTGAGTTTACGAGGGTTTTTTCCTTCCTGCCCGACCAGAATCTCGCTGCCATCCTTGTGGTACCGGGCGGAAAGCGTCCTTGTCGTGTCCTCTGGGCCGACCATCGAGTATCCAAAGCCGTGGCCCGCCGCCTCATGCTTTTCGCGATAGGCGCGCAGATAGGCCCATAGCTTATCCGAAATGGTGTAGCGTTCGTTTGGTTGCTCTTCGAGGATTTCCCCTAGCGTATGTCCCGGTCCCGGCACCTCAAGGTCATCCCACGAGAAGGGAACTTCCTCCCTGAACCCCACGATGTAGATGCGCTCCCTGTGCTGGCACGTCCAGTTTTTTGAATCAAGCACTTTCCAGAAAATATGGTATCCAAGGTCCTCCTCAAGCGTCTGTCGTATGACCTTGAAAGTCTTCCCGCCGTCGTGACTCGTAAGGTTCTTAACGTTCTCAAGCAAGAAGGCCTTCGGGCGCTTGTCGCGTATGATGCGAGCGACCTCGAAAAAGAGGGTTCCCTGCGTTTTATCCTCAAAGCCGGTGGGTCTCCCCAAAGATTGCTTCTTCGAAACGCCTGCAAGGGAGAATGGCTGACAAGGAAAGCCTGCGAGCAGGACATCGAAGTCCGGTATATCGTTTGATGCGACCTGACGGATGTCGCCCGCCGGGGTCTCTCCATAGTTCATCCGGTAGGTTTTCTGGGCGAACTTATCCCACTCGCAAGAGAAGACGCACCTACCGCCAAGCTCCTGGAACGGCATTCGTATACCGCCGATGCCCGCGAAGAGATCGCAGAAGGTAAAAGGCGCGTCGCTGCGCTCCCCTTGGTCAAATGGAGCCCCCGCATCGAGCGATGCGATAAAGGCGCATTCAGCCGCCGTTGGACTAGTATCCCCAGACTCCCAGCGCCGAACGGTGCGTTCGCCAGACGAGCCCATACCAAGGGCGGCGGCGAACTCCTTTTGGGTGAGGCCGAGGTCAATTCTCTTTTGCGCTATATCAGCTGCATTTAGTTGCATGGGACGCCTATCTTGGTTGAAAAACGGTCAAACTGTCCTGTATTTACCACAGCGTTAGTCTATCACCCCGAGCGGACATGTCTTCCCCTTGCTTCAGTCCGCCTCTAAACCCCGTAGCATCAACTGGGCTTTAGGGCTTGGACACTCTACCGGAGGGCTCTAGACGCAATTGGTGACGCGGGTGTCGACGGCCCGAATCCGCCGGCGGCCCCCGCAAACCAGAAACGGCGCCGCTCCCGCGACGCCGTCATATTCCCTGGTGCCCCCGGGCGGATTCGAACCGACGACACCCGCTTTAGGAGAGCGGTGCTCTATCCCCTGAGCTACGGAGGCATGTTGTACTAGTGTAGCAGATTTGCCCCTTGGCCATGTAGCGCATGGCCACTCATCAAGAAGGCTCTGCAGCGAATTATCGCCGTAGAGCCTTCTCAATAACGGAAAATTATAACCCAGAATAACGCAAAATAATGGGATGGGGTTTCCTCTAACCACATGTAAGGGAAATTCCATCCCGGTATTCGGCTAAAAAATGGGACAAGCTTTCCCAACTGGCGCTCAAAAGGAAAATGCATCCCGGAATGAGAACGAATTCCGGGATGCATTTTCCGCCATCTATCGCAGACGACTAGTCGCCTTTGTGAAAGAGGCTTTTGATGGCAGCAGGGATGCTCTTGGCGCCCTTGGTCGTTACGTCGATAAAGTCGGGCGAACGCACGAGTCTATCCTCGTCCACGTACTTGCGCACAGCGCGCAGCGTCTCTTTGTCGTCGCGCGTCGAAAACGTAAAGTGACCGTTGTCCTTGGTGAAGATGGCAAAACGCGTAATCTTCTTGGTGCCGCGCAAGACCTCGGCGGCAATATAGTCGACCTCGTCCCACGGGATTTGAATATAATCCTCGGGATTGCGCTCGTTATAGTACTCAAACGCCTTATTGCCCACCATCACGTTACCGTGGCTGGTAAGCCCCATCAGGCAGGTTGCCGGCGTTGCCAGATCGACCGTGCTGTTCTGAGATTGCGCCATACGCGCCTCGCCCTCCAATAAAAACAATCGGACCGCATCCAGTGTACCCACCGGGTGCGGTCCGTTTCAATGGCTCAAAAGCCCTTGCCTAGCAATTCTCGGTCTTAAGCCGAAGCGTGCTTACATGAAGCCGCAGAAGCGACCGATGATGCCGACGGCGAAGAGAGCCAGGATGATGACGATCGGGCTGACCTTCTTCTTGAGGAGCTTGCAGACCAGCAGGGTCAGGCACACGGCGGCAAGGCCGGGGATGAGCTGATCGAGGTTGGCCTGAAGCGTGGTGACCTTCATCTGATCAAGGGCGGTAGCACCGACGGAGTTGTACATCGTCAGCGCTTCCTTGATACCCTCGGAACCGGAGGGCAGGCTAGCCCAGTCGATAAAGGCGCCAGCAGACTGCTTGACCGTGGAGACGATCGGGGTGAAGGAAATGGACACCCAGCGCTCGACCAGGGCGCCGATGATGAACATACCCAGGATGGAAGCGCCCTCGGTGACCTTGCCCATCAGACCACCGGAGAGGTCCTTGGCGATGGAGGAGCCGACCTTGTAGCCAAACTCCTGCGTGTACCACAGGAAAGCGTAACGGATGATGTTCCACGCGAAGAAGAACAGCAGCGGACCGACGATGCTGCCGGACATGGCCAGGGAAGCGCCCAGAGCGCCCAGAATCGGGCGAAGGGTGAACCAGAAGACGGGGTCACCGACGCCGGCGAGCGGGCCCATCATACCGACCTTGACGCCCTGGATGGCGACATCATCGATCGGAGCACCGTTGGCGCGCTCCTCCTCGAGGGCGAGGGTAACGCCAATGACGGGGGCGGAAACATAGGGGTGGGTGTTATAGAACTCCAGGTGGCGCTTAAGAGCGGCAATCTGGTCATCCTTGCTGGTGTAGAGCTTCTTGATCGCAGGGATCATTGCGAAGCACCAGCCGCCGTTCTGCATGCGCTCGTAGTTCCACGAGCCCTGAAGGAACTGATGACGGAAGCAAACCTTCTTGCGGTCAGCCTTGGTGAGCTGAATCTTGTTCTCTGCCATATGTATCACTCCCCTCCTACTCGTAATCGTTCAGAATGTCGCCGAGCGGGTCGCCGGAGCCACCGCCCATGCCGCCACCCTGCTTGGCCAGATCCTTAAGGCCAAGGTAGATGAGGGCAAGGGAGATGCCAATGAGACCAAGGGCTATCAGCGTGAGCTGAGGGATGGCAGCAAGGACAAAGCCGAGGACGAAGAACGGCCAGGTCTCCTTGGTGGCCATCATGTTGATGACCATGGCGTAACCGACGGAAGCGACCATGCCGCCGCCGACAGCCATGCCGCCGGACAGCCAGTCGGGCATAGCGTTAAGCGCGTTGGTAACGGCCTCGGCCGGGATGACGCACAGAAGCACTGCCGGGATGGCGATACGAAGGCCCTGCATGAGGATGGCAGCATACTGCCAGCGCTCGATGCCGGAGAAGTCGCCCTTCTCGGCGCAACCGTCCATGGCGTGAGCGATAGCGGTAGCAATGGTACGGCAGATCATGGTCAGGAACAGACCAGCGACCGACAGTGGGACGGCGACGGCGATAGCGGTGGTAACGGCCTTGGCCGAATCGGTGGCGCCACCGTTGAGGGCGAGCACCATGATGATCGAAGAAGCGACCGAGGCCAGAGCGGCGTCAGGCGCGACAGCGGCGCCGACGTTAGCCCAGCCAAGGGCCATCATCTGGAGCGAACCGCCCAGGAGGATGCCCTCCTGAAGGTGACCGGTTACGAGACCGATAAGCGTGCATGCCACGAGCGGCTGATGGAACTGGAACTCATCCAGAATGCCTTCCATACCGGCAAGCAACGCGACAATCGCAACAAGCAGAATAGTGATTGCAGACATGTATCGGACCCTCCTTTACTATGCTTGAGCGGCCAGTTCGGCCTTAGCTTTCTTCAACATGGCGTCGAGATCCTCGGAGGAATCCGAAGGAACCTTGCGGACCTCGAACTTGACGCCCTTGGCCTTGAGGGCCTCGAGAGTCTTAACGTCATCATCGCCCATAGCAACGGCGTTGGTGACGACGACCTTGCCCTTGGAGTGAGCCATGGAACCGATGTTGACTTCCTTGATGTCGACGCCGGCCTCGATGGCCTTGAGCAGATCCTGCGGGTTCTCAAAGAGCAGCATGGCCTTGGTGTCACCAAAGCGCGTGTCCTTGACGACCTCGGCCATCTTCTTGATGGGCACGACGTTGGCATGGACTCCCGGAGGGGCAGCCTGCTCGATCATGGTCTTGCGGAGCTCGTCGTGAGCAACGCCGTCGGAAACCACGATGATGCGGTTGGGGTTGATCTGCTTGGTCCACGTGGTGGCCACCTGACCATGAAGCAGACGGGTGTCGATACGGACGTGGGCAATCTTGATGTGCCCGTCGCCGATGACCGTTCCCGGAGGGATGGCGCCTGCAGGAGCAGCGGCGGCCGCAGCCGGCTTCTTCTCCTCGGGCTCCAGAGACTCGGGCTTGACGCGCACGCCAGCCTTAGCCTCAGTCACGAGATGTTTTGCGATCGTATGTGCAGTGTTCTTTGCGTCAAAGCGCTGCGAATATGCCTCGATGAGCATAGGCAGGTTGACACCGGTGACGATAGCCCAGGAATCATGGCCCTCGATGAGCCCGCTGATCTGGTTGAACGGCGTGCCGCCCCACAGATCAACGAGGAAGAGCACCTGCTCCTGGTCCTCGAAGGAAGCGATTGCTTCCTCGACCTTGGCACGGAAGTCGTCGGGGCCCATGCTCGGCTCGAGCGAGACCACGGCAACAGACGGCTGATCGCCAAAGACCATCGAGCCCGTCTGCTTGATTCCAGCTGCCAAGTCCCCGTGGCTAGCAAGAACAATACTTACCATCACATAACCTCCTTTTTGTCTACGTATTTCCTACACGACATGAAGGAAGTATACCTGTTTGGTTTGTGGAATTATAGCTAAATTCGCAAAAGGTTGGATTATTTGTTTAAACGTCTAAGTTTGTTACAAATTGATTACGTTACCGCTTTTTGACTCATTACACGCCAAGGCGTCGCACATCAAGCCATGCATTTTACAGATACAAACAGGCTGTTCATTAATATCGATTTTGGCAAGCGCGAATGCGCTTGTACTGCCGCTATTTTGTTTAAACAGACATGACTTGACTATTATCGTGACTTATGTTCTACGAAACCACTCAAAATAGTTGCGGTGGAATAGTTCTTGTTTAAGAGCCAGAAGGCTGAATTTAGGAACTATTTCACCGCAACTTATAGGGAATCCTAGGCGATGTGGAGGGGGTTGGCCGCGTCGACGGCGTCGGGGATGTCGATATCGGAGCCGACGGTTGCGGCGTCCGCGGGATCCTCGTCGGGGGTCTCGATCTGTTTGTTCATTACCTCTTGGCCCTGCAGCAGGTATGTCTCGCCGCTACCGCAATGGGGACAGGTCTTGCCGTGCTCGACCGTCGCGTAGTCGCAGCCGCACGCCTCGCAATGTGTCACGGCCTCGATGGGCTCCAAGATAAGCTCCGCGCCCTTGGTGATAGGCTTTTTATCTGCTGCCCAGCGCCAAGCGTCGAGCAGCAAGTCGGGAACGACGCCCGAGACCTCGCCCAACAGCAACGTCACACTCGAAACGCGACGCACGCCATGAGCGCGCGCCACATTCTCGACATCGCGAATGATGTGATAGACGATTCCGAGCTCGTGCATTTATTTCCTTCCGCCGTTCTACCGAACGGCGGTCGGCTTGACGCTGCGCGAGCCCCAGACGGGCGATCCGCCTTTCAATCGTCGGGCATGGGCAAAAGCCCTATGCCCTCCTCTTTCAAGGCACCTCGCCACGCCTGGGACCCGCTCGCTGTCCAACCGCCCTCTGCGCCGTTCACTTACTTGTTAGGTCTCTTACTTCTTCCCAAATTTGATCTTAATTGCACGTTTCAATGCGTACTTGCCGAGGCTTGGGAGCTTTTGCTCGTATTTGACCATCGTGGAACACTCGGGGCGATCGCGATCCAGATGGATGGCGTCGAACGCGCACTTGGTGGTGCACAGGCCGCAGCCGATGCACTTGTTGGGGTCGACGATCGAGGCGCCGCAGCCCAGGCAGCGAGCGGTCTCGGCGCGCACCTGTTCCTCGGTAAAGGTCTCGACGTACTCGCTAAACGGCGCGGCCTTCTCGCGCTCGCGGTCCACATGCGCAACCTCGCGGCTCGCGTTGTCGTAACTCTCGAGCACAACGTCGTCGCGGTCGAGCGCGGTGTAGCGGCGCTGGTTGCGGCCGATGGTGAGCGTAGAGCCCGGCTGCACAAAGCGATGGATGGACACGGCGGCCTCGTGACCGGCGGCGATGGTATCGATGGCAAAGCTCGGACCGGTATAGACGTCGCCGCCCACAAAGATGTCGGGCTCGGCGGTCTGATAGGTCTGGGGATCGGCAAGGGCGCCCTGGCCGCGGCCGAGCTCCACCTTGGAGCCAGCCAGCAGGTCGCCCCACACAATGGACTGGCCAATCGACATGACGACACGGTCGGCATCGACACGGCACAGATCGTTCTCGTCGTACTCGGGCGCAAAACGGCCCTCGTCGTCAAAGACACGCGTGCAGCGCTTGAAGGTGATACCGCACACACGACCGGCCTCGTCCAGGTGAATCTCCTTGGGGCCCCAGCCGCAGCTGATGTGGGCGCCGTCCTCAACGGCCTCGCGACGCTCCTCCTCGCTGGCGGGCATCTGCGCCTCGCTCTCCAGGCAGAACATCTCAACGTGCTCGGAACCCAGACGGCAGGCGTTGCGGGCAACGTCGATGGCCACGTTGCCGCCGCCCACCACAATGGTGCGGCCGGACAGGGAATCGATCTTGCCGCTGTTAACCTCGCGAAGGAAGTCGACGGCCACGGTCACGTCCTCGGCATCCTCACCCGGAATGCCGGCAAGGCGGCCGCCCTGGCAGCCAATGGCAACGTAGAAGGCCTTGAAGCCCTGCGCGCGCAGCTCGTCGAGCGTCACGTCTCGACCGACTTCCACGCCATAGCGGAACTCGGCACCCATCAGGCGAATGACCTCGACCTCGGCCTCAATGACGTCCTTCTGCAGCTTAAAGCTGGGAATGCCGTAGGTGAGCATGCCGCCCGGGCGCTCGTTTTTCTCGAACACGACGGGCTTGTAGCCCTTCTCGGCCAGATAAAAAGCGCAGGACAGGCCGGCCGGACCGGCACCGATGATGGCAATCTTCTGATTGAAGCCGCCGGCACGCGTCGGGGTCACCACAGGTGGGACATAGCGGGTCGCGGCATCCAGATCGCGCTGGGCGATAAACTTCTTGACCTCGTCGATAGCCACGGCGGCGTCCACGCGACCGCGGGTGCAGGCATCCTCGCAGCGGCGATTGCACACACGGCCGCAGATAGCGGGCAGCGGGTTCTCGCGCTTAATGAGCGCCAACGCCTCGTCATAGCGACCCTGAGCCGCGAGCTTCAAATAGCCCTGAACGGCAACGTGCGCGGGGCAGGCCGTCTTGCAGGGAGCGGTGCCGGACTCATGCGTCTCGATACGGTTGTCGTTGCGGTAGTTGGGCGACCACTTGGTGTGATCCCATTTGGTGGCGTCGGGCAGCTCCTGGCGCGGATACTCGGGCACGTGTCTGCCGGCCTTTTTGCTGCAGAGCTTCTGGCCGAGCTTGGCGGCGCCGGCCGGGCACACCTCAACGCAGCGACCGCAGGCAACGCACTTGTCCTTCTCGACCTTGGCGACATAGGCCGAGCGCGACAGGTTGGGCGTGTTGAACAGCTGAGAGGTGCGCAGGGCATAACACACGTTGACGTTGCAGTTGCAGATAGCGAAGATCTTGTTCTCGCCGTCGATATTGGTGATCTGGTGCACAAAGCCGTTGTCCTCGGCCTGGCGCAGGATGTCGTAGACCTCGTCGCGCGTCACGTAATGGCCGCGGTCGGTCTCAACCACATAGTCGGCCATATCGCCCACGGCAATGCACCAGTCGGCGGGGTCGTCGGCGCAGCCCTCACCCATCACGCGACGGCTCGCGCGGCAGCTGCAGGTGCTGGCGGCATATTTGCCATCGTATTTGTCGAGCCAGTGCTCGATATGCTCGATCGGCACCGAGGTGCTCGCGGCGTCGATGGCCTTCTCGACCGGAATGACGTGCATGCCGATGCCGGCGCCACCGGGCGGCACCATCGGCGTAGCCTTGGACAGCGGCCCCTTGGACGCCTGCTCAAAGAACTTGGCATAGACCGGGTGCTCGTCGAGCTGGCTCACGCGCATGTTGAGGAACTCGGCGGAACCCGGCACCAGCATGGGCAGCACCCACTGCTTGGCGCGCTCGGGATTCTCCCAGTTGTACTCGAGCAGGCCCGTGTAGCTCATATCGTCGAGCATCTTCTCGATATCGGCTTCGGTCATGCCGGTGAGCTTGACCATCTCGGGCAGCGTATAGGGACGGCGCATCTTCATCTTGCAGAGCACTTCGGCCTGCTCGTCAGTCGCGGCCTCGGCAAACGACCAGTACTCGTAGCCCAGCAGCTCATCGCGATGCAGCAGACGGTTGGTGCAGTGCTCGCACAGCTTGACGATGGCCTCGCGCGGATGCTCCGGCAGCGGCGGCACGAACTCCGAACCGATGTCGGGCTCGGTGTAGCTAATCCCCGGTCCGTTGAGAATCATGGTTGTCCCTTCTCTTGCCACAGCCCGACGAGGCCGCAGCGCCCCTCTTTTTTTGCAGGCCGGGCATGCCCCATGCCGTTCACCCGCCATTGTTGACATTGTGTCAAAAATAGTATTGACGAACCGTCAACAATATTCAAGACTGTTAGGCGAACGGTCAGGCAAAAGAGGATGAAAGGCGGCAAAACATGGGCAACAACACAGCAGGTACCTCTGTGGTCGATGCCGTCCCCGCATCCGATAGCGCGGCAAAGCGCCTGACGGGCGACGAACGCCGTCGCGAGATCCTCGATGCCGTGCGCACCGTAAGCTCCGAGCTGGGCGTGTCCCACCTATCGGTATCGGCCGTGACCAAGCGAGCCGGCTGCACGCGTTCATTGTTCTACCATTACTTCGCCGACATGGACGCCGCCGTCACCGCTGTTATGGACGAGGCGATCGACGGCTTTATCTCCGAACTCGAGCGGTGGAACGCCGACCGCACCGTCGGTGATATCGAGGGCGCGCTCGACACCGTCGCCCCGCTCTTTAAGCGCCTGGTCGCCAGCGGCCACGAGCTGCCGAGCACGCTTACCTCGAGCAGCGGCGCGCTCTACGGCGGCTTTTTGCACAACGTGGTCCAGCGCGTGGCGCAGTATATCTGCGACACCACCGTAGTGGATTTTGTCGCCCATCATGAGCTACGCATCGACCATGTCTACGAGACGTTCTACACCCTCATCATGGGTCTTTTGATGTATATCCGCACGCACCCCGATGTGCCCGACGAAACGGTCAAGGAAATCATCGCCTCGACGCTCCACATCGAGGGCTATACCGCCAAGTATCCGGAGCGCAAGCCCCAGAACTGACGACATTTGGCCAAACTGCCCGCGATCAGAAAAGGGGCCGCGGGCGCGTGAAAGGAGAGCAGCATGCTGTTCGATGTTTGGGGTAGCGATACCCTTATCCACTGGGCCGGCTGGGCCATGGTCTTTATTGGCCTGATCGTGCTCAACGAGGTCGGCCGCCGCACCAAGCTGGGCGCGGCAATCATCTTTGGCGTGGCTCCGCTGGCCATGACCATCTACTGCGTCGCCATCGCCATCGGCGTTTCGCAGGGTGCCGAGTGGGCACTCACCAACCCCACCCATGTGTACCAGAACAGCTGGTTCCACTACGCCAAGGTATACGCGGCGCTGGCCGGTTGCTGGGGCTTCATTGCCATTAAGTACCAGTGGGGAAAGATCGGCAAGGCGCATTGGTTCCGTGCGTGGCCGTTTGTGATCGTCGCCATCAACATCATGATTGCCGTCGTGTCCGACTTCGAGAGCGCCTACCACTTCTTTGTCCTGGGCCAGTCCACCTGGGTCACCTCCGAAGGTGCTACGCAGCTGGCCGGCTGGAACAACGTGTTCAACGGCATCGCCGGTATCATCAACATCTTCTGCATGACCGGTTGGTGGAGCGTCTACGCCTCCGAGGATCAGACCGACATGCTGTGGCCCGATATGACCTGGGTCTACATCATCGCCTACGATATCTGGAACTTCTGCTACACCTACAACTGCCTGCCCACCCACTCCTGGTTCTGCGGCTTTGCGCTGCTGCTGGCGCCCACCGTCGCCGCCTTTATCTGGAACAAGGGCGGCTGGATCCAGAACCGCGCCTTTACGCTTGCTATTTGGTGCATGTTTGCCCAGGTGTTCCCGTACTTCCAGGAGGAGTCCATCTTTGTGACCCACTCCACGCTCGACCCCGGCGCCGCCACCGCGGTCTCGATCGCCGCACTGGTCGCCAACGTCGCCGCGATCATCTACATCGCCTACCGTGCCAAGAAGCTCGGCCGCAATCCCTACAAGCAGGATGTCTTTGAGGGCACCAGCGATTGGGAGAAGGCTACCGCTCGCCGCGCCAAGGTGGATTACGCACACGCCGAGTAACGCGCCTGGCGCAGACATCGCTTGAGCACGAAGCAGCATAGCCGGCTCCGCGCAACTCAACGCATTGTAGAGCCCCCGGAATGTGATTCGTTCGCGTTCCGGGGGCCTTTTGCCGCCGCGAGGATGCGGCCGAACGATGCGCTCGAGTTAAATCGGATCTTATATTTCGCACGCGCTTTATATGGCTCCATTTTTGGGTACAGTGTTGTCCCGATATTGAGCTTGGGGGATATATGAAAGATGAGACGATGGGCCAAGAGGATGCGGCCCAAGATGCAGAAGCTTGCGCTGAGGCCTTGGAGAGCTTAGACCGGATTTCACTCGATGAGATTGCGTTTGACGATTCGGGCGTTGATGTGCAGGATGAGCCGGAAACCGAGGCGCAATCCGATGATCAGGATGCAGGCGACGTTGAGCCTGCCGAGGATGAGGCAGATCACGAAGACACCGAAAGCGAGGCCGGCAACCAGCCCGAATCCGACACGGGCGAGGAAACCGTCTTGCTCGACAGCTTACCGGCCGAGGATTCGCTGACCCGCGAGCTTCCTGGCCTGGGTTCCGCACCAGCCGTGGACGAGACCATCGCCATGGGCGATATTCCCCTACCATCCGTTCCCTCGGCACGCGAGGCCGAGGTTCGCCATCGCAAGATGTCGCCCAAGCGCCGCAACCTGATGGTTGCCGGCGTTGTGGCCGTCGCGCTCGTCGCCGGCGGCGCAGGCTATGCTGCCTGGAACGGATATCAGCAAGAGCAGGCTGCCACTGTCGCCGCCAATGCCCACACGATGATGTCAGTGCAGATTGGCGTGCAGGCCGCGGGCCTCGACTGTTCCACTGGCTCAAAGATCCCCGTGCAGGTGAGTGGCCAGGACTCCGACGGCTCTTCTGTGAGCGAAACACTCTACGTTGACGAGCACGGCCGCGGCATCAAACTGCTGCCCGGCGATTACACGCTCTCCATCGCTGCCTCCCCCATCGCGGCCGACGGCACCATCTATACCGTCCCGACCACCAAGACGCAGGTCACCGTTAAGAGCGATGGACAGGATTTAAGTGCCCAGGCCACCTTTAAGCTCAAGGTGCCTTCGGCCGACACGGTGACTGACGACCAGATCGATGCCGCCGCCAAGTATGCCGAGGAGGGCGGTGCGAGCTCCGCTGCGGCTGCCAAAGTGCTCCAGCAGGCAGCAACCGCGCGGCGCGACGCCGCCGTCAATGCCGTGAGCGCGCAAAAGGCACAGGCGTCCCGTGATGCTGACGCTCGCCACAAGGCAACCGACCTCTACCAGCTCGATATTCCCGTCGAGTGGTACGGCAAGGTCGCAACTTGGCAAAACGGAAGCACGCTATGCATCTATCTGGGCGACGACGCCAATACGCCGCTCGTGACGCTCGTTGCGGTGCGCGAGGGCGAGAGCTTTACGCCCGATGAAGGCGATACGGTTTTGGGCGCGGCCAATCTAGGCAACGGTTATACCGTCTACGCCAGCGGCCCCGTCTATCCGTACGTGGTGCCCCAGACCATCAACGGACGGACGCAGAACCCCGTGTCAACCTACCCCATGGACACGGCCATTGAGCTTGTCGAGCTTACGACCGGCAACCGCTACACCTATAGCCAGATCAAGAACGACCTGGTTGGCAAAGACGGCAACGCAGACGCCGCCACCAAACTCGAGACCGACTACCTCGCCCAGATTCTCCTGCCGAGCATCAAAGCCCAGGACTAGCCTGGCACAGCAAGGTGCTCCCCAACCGTGATGAAGGAGCCAGGAGGTCCTGACCCCACAGGCCCATAGATGATTAGGCAAGGAGCCACTTCCATGCGGGCATAACGTGTACCACACCGTGCTCGCATGGAATATCGGTCTGTTCATCCATGGTAACGATTGCCGACTCGCCAAGATCGAACTGGGCCATCGAGGCATCAAGCGCGGCAATTTCGCGCTCGCGCGTTTTCTCACTTGCCATATCCACACTCACCTGAATCAGGCTATAAGCCCGCATGAGAAGCGCGTCCCCAGCCACAAAGTCCACCTCATGGCTTTTACTCTTCTCTTTGATCAGCAGACGGCAGACCGAGCCGGTCCTCACCGCGGGAGTCCTTCTTCTTAGCGCATTGAACACTGCGGTCTCGAGCCTCTGGCCCTGGTCCAATGCCGATGCGGGAGAGAATGCTCCAAACATCGCAGGATCGACAGCGTAGACCTTAGACGCAGACCGCATGTTATTTGCCAGTGAACGCGTGAACTCCGGCACAGAAAACAACAGGTAGGCGTCCTCATAATACTCAAGTAAGTCGCTGAGCGAATTACGACTGACGGGTATCTGCCTGCTCTTGAACTCGTTATACACTTTGTTCACCGACAGCTCTCGTCCCGAAGATGCCATACACCGCGTCAGGAACAGCGATGCCAGGCGAGGGTTCTTGACGTCGTAGCGTTCAACGACGTCCATGGCGACCGTTCGCGAAGCATATTCCTGTAGCAGCTGAATCGCGTCTGCGGGCGTCTGCCCAAGTGTCGCGATGAATCCCCCTCGTTCAAGATATCCGATCAGATGATGTCGAAGCAGCGCCGCATCGCTCGGGGAAAAGGTCACATCTGGCTCGGGAACGTTCCCCGTCTTATATCGAACGTATTCCGAAAAGCTCAATGGAAAAAGCTCTCGCACAAGAGAACGACCCCTGAACTCGCTCTTAAGTTCTGAGGACAGCATCTTAGAAGAAGATCCCGTCACATAGACGGTCGCTTTCTCCGTATCGACTACACGCCGCAGAAACGCACCCCATTCGGGAATTTCCTGGATCTCGTCAAAGAAAATATAAGCGCCCTCGGTTCGAGCAGCAGGATACAGCGCATAGAACGTGTCGAGCACGTCCGCCAGCAGCGATGGCTCATACGGGCGCAAGCGCTCATCCTCAAAATTGAAGTAAAGCATCCGGTCAAGCTCGACGCCCCGGCTCTGAAGCCGCCGCATCTCCTGATACAGGCGATACGTCTTTCCACAACGGCGGGCCCCCACAATCACATTTACGATGTTGTCGCGCTTTGGCTCCTGTGGATTTCCTAGATCAAGGTCTCGCTCAAAGACCCGCGGAACCCCCTGCTGTTCAAAGTCCTTTATTTTCCGGGCGACCAAGTCGTTGAATGCCATAATTCTCCAATCTTGCTCTCTAGCTAATCAAAATTATAGCGATTCTTGATTAATTAGAGAGCAAGATTATGTCTGACTTGATTAACACTTAAGCAAGTTTTTCACTATTACTGCTCGAAGGATGCCGAGTGGCTGAGAGGACAACCAAGCTCGAATGCGACTCCCTGGGCAGTCGATTTGGGACGGGACTTTTTTGACTACCCTCCCCCTGTAGAAAAATCCCTAACGCAGTTGCGGTGAAATAGGGCTGTTTTTGCTGGTCAAACCGCAAAACAGTCCCTATTTCACCGC
>CALDBJ010000020.1 GCA_937937835.1 uncultured Collinsella sp. | reverse complement strand
GATTCCGTCGATGTATCGCGTGCGCGTAATCAAATAGCGCCGGCTGATCTGACGGGCAGTTCCCCATGTGGCCTGCCCGTCGCTGACATTGAATGCCCGCGGGGGCGCCTTTCGCACGAGAGGCGCCCCCGTTTTTGTGAGCACTCCTTTAAATACACCGAGCCGCTTCTTGACATACAATCTGTATGTTGACCTAACTATCTGTGAGGTGCCTATGGTTGATACAGATTTTGCTTGGCGGCTTACGCAAGGACTCGTGCGGATCGACAGCTCAGACCCGGGTGCGTATGAGGACGAGATTGAGCGCTATATCAAAGCGTTGGTTGAGGAACGGGTGGCACAGCTGAGCCATCCGGTGCTCCATGCCGTGCAGGTTGCAGAGCTCGAAGTACTCCCCGGGCGCCGCAACCTTATGGTCACCGTGCCGGGACTGAGCGACGAGCCACGGCTCGTCTATATCTGCCATATGGATACCGTTACGCTGGGCGATGGCTGGGACGCGGACATTCCGCCGCTCGGAGCGATCGTGCGCAACGATAAACTCTATGGCCGCGGTGCCTGCGATATGAAGGGTGGCCTGGCCTGCGCCATTGCCGCACTGGTCCATACGCTCGAGCGCGTGGCGGCAGAAGGCGCGCTGCCCCGCCGCGGCTTTTCGCTCATCTGCTCGGTCGACGAGGAAGACTTTATGCGAGGCTCAGAGGCCGCGATCGATGCCGGCTGGGTCGGCTCGCGCGAATGGGTGCTGGACACCGAACCCACCGACGGACAGATCCAGGTGGCGCACAAGGGGCGCACGTGGTTCGAGATTGAAATGGCTGGCGTAACGGCGCATGCGAGCCAGCCGTGGAAGGGCGCGGATGCCGTCGCCGCCATGGCCGAGGTCGCGTGTTCGCTCCGTCGCGCGTTTGTGGCGCTGCCCGCGCACGATGAGCTGGGGCCTTCGACCATCACGTTTGGCCAAATCGAGGGCGGATATCGCCCCTATGTCGTGCCCGACCGCGCCAAAGTCTGGGTCGACATGCGCCTGACCCCGCCGACCGATACGGCCGCCGCGACGCGCATGGTAGAGCAGGCCATCGCCGTTGCCGAAGCCGCGGTCCCCGGCTGCCATGGAAGCTACACCGTGACAGGCGACCGCCCCGCTATCGAGCGCGATCCAAGCTCTCCTCTTCTAGCCGCGCTCAAGCGTGCCGCCGATGACGTGACGGGGGCGGACACGACCGTCGGCTTCTTTACCGGCTACACCGACACCGCTGTCATTGCCGGCAAGACAGGTAACCGCAATTGCATGAGCTACGGTCCCGGGTCGCTCGCGCTCGCGCACAAGCCCAACGAATATGTGTCCCATGCCGATATCGTTCGTTGTCAGCAGGTGCTGATCGCGCTCGCCGATAACGTGCTCTGGGACGCGAGCGGCCACGTTGGGGCATAATAAGCCGCGAACAAACCGACTCGTGCGTTAGGACCGCCCATGAAAGCACTTCCGTTTCCCTGCATCCGCCCGGCTCAGGACCGCGTGCTCGAGGCGCTGCCTGCAATGGGCAGCATCCTGAGCGGCAACGATGCTCTGCGCGGAGCCATTGCCGATGGCCTGATGCTCAAGGACCCGGGCGCGGCGTATTACGTGTACGAATGCTCGGGCGAGCCGGGGCGCGTAACAGGTGTCGTGGCGATCTGCCCGACGAGTGTACTTGCGGGCGGCAAGGGCGTTGCCAGCGCTGACGTGGCCGCCGCTGCGCACGCGATCGCCGAACTCAAAGTTCAGCCTCGTCCCGTGTCGCTCGCCTACGAGGCCTCGCCCGTCATGGATATCATCCTGGGCGCCGCCAAAGAGGGCGCGTCGCTCTACGCCGTCACCGACCCCGCGGGCATTACGCACCGCGCGTGGGAGGTCAAGCGCGAGGACGCCGTCGGGGCCATCCGTGCTATGCTCGACCAAGCACCGGAGCCAGCACTGGTCGACGACCCTACCTACGCTGCCGCGCTGGTCGGGGCATCGCAGCTCCTGACCGACGATGCCCGTGCCGCCGGCACCTACACGGGCAAAGAGCCGTTCAACTTTGCCGTAGCTGTACTCTTCCCCGCCGCGCAGGTCAGCGGCGGCGTGCCGCAGGTTCCGACGGGTCTGCTCACGCACCAGGTCGCGCGGTTCTAGCAAGACCAGACCGTCCAGCACAAAAAACGGCAGCCCAACAAACAGGGGGCGGAGATGCAGCAGGTACATGCATCTCCGCCCCTTTTGCGTCGAGAAGTTATGCCGGCGACCCGTGCCGCCGTGCTCGCGTTATCCGCGCTGCGGACCCGCAGTAGCCACGAGCGGTTCAAGCCCCAGCTCGCGCGCGTAGTCTTCCTGCGTAAAGACTTCGACCAACTCAAACGTGTCGGATTCGTCGTCAAACGCAAAGTGCAGCACCGAGCAGTTGCCCGGCACGCGATCGCGCTCGTCGGCCGCCGCACCCCTCACGTGGTCCATGAACTCCTTGATGACCGAGCCATGGCTTACCGCGAGCACGCACGTATGGTCCGGACGCTGCATAAGCTCGGTCAACGTCGCCACCATGCGCTCGCGCACCTGCATCTGACCCTCGCCGCCAAACTGGCGATAGAAGTCGCGCCACGGGCGCTCGGGCATGAGCACCACGCGCTCGGCCTCAAAGTCGCCAAAGAACCACTCACGCAGGCCGTCCAGGCGCTCGTACGCCAAGCCCGGCCACAAGTTGGCGATAGTCTGCTCGGTGCGATGAAGCGTGGAGGTGTAGGCATGATCGGGCTCAATGCCGCGCGCACGTAAAAACATGCCGGCGCGCGCCGCCTGGTCGCAGCCCAACTGCGTAAGCGGCGAGTCACTCCACCCCTGAATGATACGCTTGAGGTTGAATATCGTCTGTCCATGACGGACCAGATACAGATCTTTATTCATAGGGGTCCTTTCGTTCGTTACCAATCAAGGAGCGAAAACGTCCCGTCGCAATAGCCAAAATGAAGCACGGCGCCGTTGTCGGGTAGCTCCCCCTCGCCAGTCACATACTCAAGAAACTCCTGGCAGGCTGAGCCGTGGGAAACCGCCAGCACGCAGTCGTGCTGCGGCCTGGCCATGATGCGGGACAGCGCCGCGACCATGCGCGACTGAAGCTCACTTTCCGACTCGCCACCAAAGGCAACCGGATAATCACCCCAGGGCTGCGGCGGCATCTCGCGATTTGATGTGCCCTCCAGCGAGCCAAAATGCCACTCACGCAGGTCATCGACCAGCTCTATGGAACGGCCCTCGCCAACGATAAGCTCGGCCGTATGCCGCGCCCGGCCCAACGGCGAGGAATACACATGATCAAAGGCCACGCCACGCGCCGCAAACGCCGTACGCGCCGTCAGCGCCTGCTCGCGCCCGCGCGCCGTAAGCGACGAATCGTGCCAGCCCTGCAAAATGCTCTGCACATTGAGCTCAGTCTGCCCATGCCGCACCAAATACAGATCTGCCACACACCCTCCCCTCGTACCACCACAAAGGGGACAGGCACCTTTGTGGTGGTTTACCGCTGGATCACACCGCGGTGACACTCAACTACACCAGCACGTCGGCGAGCGAACGCTTGGGTACGTGGTGCACCTGCGCCTCGTCGCGCCAATAATTGATGGAGCCGTCGGGGTTGGAATCGATCGCATCGATCACCTGTGTCTCGGCCGGAACGCCAAACGCCATGATCAGCTTGAGCTCATATTTGTCGTTATCGAGCCCCATGGCATCGATCGCGCGGGGCGTAAAGGCCTTGAACATACAGGCTGCCACCTCAGGCGTGGCGCTGCGGGCGGCGAGCATCATCGTCTGCGCGGCAATGCCCGTGTCGACCTCGGTAATGGGAGCGGCTGGCTTGCCCGGAACGGCGCGCTCAGCCAAAATCGCGATGTAGCCGGTCGGGCGCTCACCCTCGGCAGGACCCGGCCAATCCTTAAGCGCACCGGCCCATGCAAGCTCATCAAATACGCGCGCGCAATCCACGGCACCGCTCACCACATGAAAACGCAGACGCTGAGCATTGGCGCCGCAGGGAGTCAGGTGAGCCAGCTCTGCCAGCTCGAGCAAAAACTCACGCGGCACGCGCATGGACTCATCAAAGCGACGGCACGTGCGGGCGCGGCGAACCAACGCATCAAACGCGTCCAAGCCGAGCTTTTCGCAACCCTGCTTTGCCATCGACTCCGCGCTCGACGGCGCCGCGGGAACTGTTTCGTTCATAGGGACCCCCAATTTCGGGCAATTGTTCTTAGGAGAATCTAACCTAAAACCTAGGCAATTACATACAGCGGCGTAATGTTCTACAATTGTTGATTAATCCTCACTGGAGCGGGAACAAAAGTAACAATTCGGGAATGTGGGGCGGCAATTCGTCCTTCCCGCCCCATGCATCGGCGCCCTTGGGCGATACTTGTTGCAGCACTTTTGGCGTACGCCGCACGGAGAGCAATGAACGCGACGTACACCGCACGGAAAGGAGACATTATGGGCATCTTTAAGAATGATGACCAAAAATCGAGCCAGTTTGGATTTGACGAGAAAAGCATGGCAGGCAAGGCCGTCAAGGCTGTGCGCTGGATTTACGCCATCACGGGCGTCTTGGCGCTCATTGCTGGTATCGCGCTGCTTTTTGCACCCGCCAAGTCCCTCGTCTTTTTGACGACTGTCCTGGGTTTTTACTTTGTAATCACTGCTGCCATCAGGCTGTTCACTGCCATTTTTGAGCCGCTGCTGCCCACCGGCTGGCGCGTGACGAGCATCATCTCCAACCTACTCATTATCTTGGGCGGCGCCATAATCCTGCGCAACCAGGCCTTCTCGACCGCGACGCTCACCACGATGGTGGTTATCGTGGCCGGCTTTGGCTGGATCGTCGAAGGTGTCATGTCCATTCTGGAGTCCGAGCTTTCGTCCAACCGTGCCCTCGCCATCCTGAGCGGCGCGCTCTCCATCATCGCCGGCATGTTCGTGTTTATCTATCCGCTGTGGTCGGCCAAGATGCTCGTCATCTTTAGCGGCGCCGCACTGCTGGTGTTTGGCGTAACGCTGATTGTTCGCGCTATTCAATTTGGCAAACTGGTGCACTAGATGCCGCGAACGCTCTTTATTGATGCAGACGCCTGCCCGGTCACGCGCGAGTCGATTGACTGCGCGCGGCGGGCGGGCGTCGCCGTCGTTATCGCCGGCAACAGCACACAGAACCTGGAACGCCACATTCGCCGCGACGATCCGCGCGACGTCGAGCATGCGCGACGCGGATTTTGGGTCACGACGCTCGATATGAGCGTGGGCGCCGACAGCGCCGACTTTGCCATTGTCGAACGCCTGCAGGCGGGCGACGTAGTCGTGACGCAGGACATTGGCTTGGCGAGCATGGTGCTCGGGCGCGATGCCGCCGCCATCGGCGTGCGCGGGCGCGTCTACGATAAGGCGACCATCGACATGCAACTGTTTATTCGCCACGAGGAAAAGAAGGTGCGCCGCGCCGGCAGTCGCACTCGCGGTCCGGCGGCATTTACCAGCGAAGACCGGGCCCGCTTTAAGCGCAACCTCACCGAGCTGCTGCGCTAACCAAGGTAGATTTTCGGGACATGCCCGGAAATCTACCTTTTTGTTTTGAGCGGTGTGAGCGCTCGGAATCCATGGCTCAACAAAAAAACGGGCTTCAAAATGCCATGCGTCGCCGCATTGCGGGCGCCGAGCATGGCTATTTGAAGCCCATTTTTTAAGCCTACTTAGAGGCCGAAGGCGGATAGAATAAGGCCCCAGCCGGCGCCGATGACGTACATCATGACCAGGAACACGGCGTTTTCGCGAGCGCTGCGGTTGGTGCGGAACAGGACAAGATAGCCCACGCCGGCGGAAATGAGCGTGCCGGCGAGCATCGGCGCCAGCTGTAGCGCGCCCTCCAGGTACAGCTGCGTAATGACCACGCTGGCCGAGCAGTTGGGGATCAGGCCGACGAGTGCCGAGCCCAAGACGGCGAGCGTCTCGTTGCCACGCAGGAACTGCTCGATCGCGGACTCTCCGAAGGTCTCGAGCACGGCAACTAGAATCAGCGTCACCAGGAAAATAAAAACCGAAACCTGCACGGTGTGCGAGATCGCGCTGCGGATAATCGACAGGACGGGCGCACCTTCGTGGGAGTGACCCTGGTCGTGCCCATGGCCGTGGTGGTGCTCATGCTCGCCTGCGTGACCGTGGTCATGGCTGTGTCCGTGGTCGCGCTCGTGTTCATCTTCATCATCATCGCAACCGCAATGGTCGCGCTCGCACAACTCGTGGATGTGGTCGGCGCTCACGCCCGCCTCGGCCACTTCATCAATGATGTCGCCCCCGGTATGGTCGTCGTGCGCGCAGTTCACATGAGCCGGATTGGCAGCGGTCCCCAGCACGGTACGGCGAATCGCCGCATGCGCGCGGGCATTACGACGAAGGCCGCGGATAGCCGCGTCCACGATAAAGCCCGTGACCAGCGCGATCAGTGCCTTCGAAGCCAAAAGCATCGCCATGGTCTGCACGGGCACCTGCTCGGCGAGCAACAGCGGCAGCATCTCATCGGAGGTCGAGAGGAACACGGCGACCAGCGTGCCCAGCGTCACGACACGGCCGGCGTACAGCGTTGCTGCCATGGCCGAAAATCCGCACTGCGGCACAATGCCCAGCAGCGAGCCAGCCACGGGACCCGCAGCGCCGGCGCGCTTGATAGCGCCGTTGACGCGGTCGCCCGCAACGTGCTCAAGTGTCTCGAGAGCAAGATACGTCACCAACAAAAACGGCGCCAGCGAGAGCGTGTCCTTGCCGGCGTCGAGCAGAATATCAATCAGCAAATCCATGACGGATGGAACCTTTCATGTCTTTCGGCAGCATTGTAAAAGTCCTAGCGGTCAACTAGGGTATTGTAGTTGTCCTAGGCGCGATGCCAATAGTTGCCCATGGTAAACTATCATCTCGCCACATCTCAATGAACCCGAGCCGCGCGGTGCGGCCCGTCCAAGGAGCAGTTATATGAACGTTTCACAAGCACTCGAATACGAGCGCCAGCCGTTTATTCCCATGTTTATCTATGGCGATCACGGCGCCATGGAATCCGAGCGCCAGAAGGGCGAGGAGGCCCTTAAGGTGCTCGAAACCGAGTACTTTACCGCCGAGGGCGACCCCAGCTTCGACTTTGCCACCGTGCGCGACCTGGCTGACCGCAACCGCGACCTGTGCGACCAGATTGGCGAGGCGCGCCTGCGCAACGTGACGCCCGCGACGCTTTCGCGCGGCCTGTCCGATGCCGACACCTGCGCCGCCATCGGCAAGATGCAAAAGCGCACCGCCGCGTCGGTCATGCGCGAGATCCGCGGCGACCGCGACGCGCTCGGCGTGGCCTACGCCCGCAAGCCCATCCAGGGCACCGTGCTCGGTATCGACATCGAGACCACCGGCCGTGCACCCGAGCGCGGTTATATCATCAATGTGGGTTGGGAAATCATGGAGCTCACCAGCGACGCCGTCCCGCACGACGCCGAGGCGCACTACTGCGGTCTGCCCGACATCTACCGCGGCGAGGATGTGCCGTTGTCGAATATCCACCACATCACCTGGGACGACATCGACGGCAAAAAGCCATTCCGCGAGAACAAGGAACTGCAGAAGCAGCTGCTCAAGCTTATGAAGAAGTACCCGTACATGGCGCACAACGCCGCCTTTGAGGACAGTTGGTTCAAGATCCACCTGGACGGTTACGCCGAGGCACGCCGCGCCGGCAAGATCATCGTCATCGACTCGCGCCAGATCTGCCGCAGCCTGGATGCCGACGTCCGCTCGCTCCCCCGCGAATCCGCGCCCGCCGCACTCGAGAACTGGGCCCGCCGCCGCGGCACCCTCGCCGCCGACGCCAACGAGCAGCATCTGGGCCTGGACGACACCGATCTCATGCTCCGCACGGTTCAGGCCGAGTTCAACCTCAAGAACCTGTTTGCCAAGTAGAAACGTCTACGACAAACTCCGGCGTAGATCACGAGCGGCCTCGCAGCGGAAAACCCCGCAGCGGGGCCGCCCTACATTCCACAGATAGATCTGCCATCACAAATTCTGAACCCTCATTTTGAACGATTTTGGCCAATTCCCGACACGTAATTCGTTGTCGAATGGTGATGCATCACAATCAAATGTGCAGCAATTGAGTAGTTATATGCTATAGCTAAGCTGCGAAAACTTTTATTTAGGGCATACCAACTCATAATTGCGTCAAGCTTTTGGACAGCATTTGGTTAGACCTCTAAAACGACTTTTTCACTCAGCGCCATCAACACGGCATTAGCTGACACGATATATACCATGAGTATCGTATTGTCACATACCACTGCAAAAGCGGTCTACCAGGCCGTGCATTCGGTGTCTGCGAAAGGCATCGAGTCCTGTAACCCTGCCGCGATTTACGGATCATGTCCCACCGGAACGCTCCTTGACGCAGCCGCAGAATGGCTCACCAAACATGATGTTTCCCTCGGCGCAAATGATTCCCTCGAGGTGATGGTGTTTGATCGCAGGAATGCGCGCTATGCAATGAACTGTCAATGCCACGTTTCGTCAAAACGATTCTCGAACTCACGCTTTATAGAGCTTGAAGATGGCATCTTCATTGTTGGCGTTGAGCTTTGCGCACTTCAAGCCGCCACCTATCTCCCTTTTCGCGAACTGGTGGAGTACTACTTTGAATTGTGCAGCGCTTACTCCCTTGGAACCGGCTCTTCCACCTCTTATAACGAGCGTTTCGCGCTCACCTCGACCGAGAGGTTAAAGCAGTTCTTTAATTCCATTACCAGATGCGACGGTTTGGCCCTTGCCCGAAAGGCGATCCAATGTGTACGCGACGGATGCCGGTCTCCCATGGAAACGGCATTTGTCATGATGCTAACGCTGCCCAAAAGCGAAGGAGGGCTTGGTATTAAGGGAATTGAGACCGATTACGAGGTGCAGGTCACCGCCGCCGCAAAGAATCTCACGAGACGCAAAAAGTTCTTTATGGATGCGTATCTAAAGAAATCTCGCACAGACATTGAATACAACGGTTTTTATCATGACGCGGAAGAAGACCGCGCCATCGATGAGGAACGCAAGAATGCGCTTGCGTCCATGGGATACGGAATCATCACCGTCAGCCGTTATTCCTTTATGCATGCCAGCTCTTTCGTTAGGGTCATGGAAGCAATCCAGCGGAAAGAGGGCGTACGCCCCTCGCGTCTACCAAAAGACTTTCAAATCATGCAAGAGGACCTGAGACAGTTTGTGCTCAGAAGGTTTATAGAAGAGAAAAGGCGAATTCAGAAGCAGCTTCGCCAGGATTCCGAAGAGCGCCAACGAATCGACCTCGAAAAAGCAACACTCGAAGGCATCACGCTGGATGACCCGACAATTAATGAAGTTACAGCAATCGATGACATGCAGACAGTCGAATCCGACAGCCCATCATTTGCCCAAACAAGCAGCCTCGCGCCCGAGGGCAGGATCTTCGGGGCCGGAAGCTAGACCGGCTAACAAGGTGGGTACCCTAGCGATGTGCAAAATTGCGAGTATTCAGCAGGGTCGGCCCTCCAGCACCCACAAGTTAATCCAAATGAGAAACAAAGACGCTATCGAACGGGAACGTTAGGCAACACTTGAGGAAGATCTTATCTGTTTACCGCCCTTGGATAACTCTTGAGCGGCTTTATTTGGCCCGAAATAGATAAACAGACCCCCTATAGTTGCAGAATACTCCAATTTTTGCACGGCGCGGGGGCACCCACCTCGGCATCGGCTATCAAAACCGCTCAGTCCGGGATCTCGTCCACTATTCCCCATCATTTTGTGCAACGAATTACCTGAACGTCATTGACATATGAACAAACACTCATATAATCGGAAGCAAGTTATATGAGCGCATGTTCATATGAAAGGATATTGCAATGAGCATTCGCGTTGATGAAACGAAACCCGACATCGAGGCCACCGAACCCGCGATCCCCACCACCTGCTCGCCCGAGGACCTTCCCGACGAGGAACTTCTCTACGACCTCGCCGACCTGTTCAAGGTCTTCAGCGACACCACGCGTATCAAGATCCTTTACGCCCTCATGGGCCGCGAGCTCTGCGTGGCAGACATCGCCGAAGCGACCGAAACCTCGCAGTCGGCAGTATCGCACCAGCTGCGCACACTCAAGCAGTCGCACCTGGTTAAATTCCGGCGCGACGGGCGCAATATCCTCTACTCGCTCGCCGACGACCACGTCTACACCATGCTCAACCAGGGCATGAGCCACATCTGCGAATAGCAGCCAACCACGGTACCAGCGCGGCCTGCACCCAAGCCGCAAATACAGGGAAAGGAACCCACCATGAAAAAGCAGTTTAAGCTCGATGAGATCGACTGCGCCAACTGTGCGCTCGAGCTTCAGGACGAGCTGGCCAAGCTCGAGGGCGTCAAATCCGTGTCCGTCAACTTTATGACCCAGAAGTTGACGCTCGAGGCCGATGACGCCGAGTTCGACGAGGTCCTCGACCGCGTTGTGGAGTTCACCGCCGACGCCGAGCCGGACTGCGAGATCATTCTCTAGCCAAGGTTTACGCCAACCCGCAAGGCCGCGCTTGCCGCGGCCTTTGCTCGCGAAATTATATGAGCGAGTGTTCATACATTCAAATGGGAGGATACGAGTCATGGCCACCGCCGACCCCAAAAAGAAAAAGAAGAAGCGCAAGAAAAAAGAATCACTCGAGCATAAGCGCAACCGCATCCTGGTAGCGCTGGGCATTTTTGCCGTGGTGTACGCCCTCGATGAGCTCGGCACCCTCACTGCCGCATTCGGCACCCCGGGCGACATCTACGCCAGCTTTGTGCTGTTCCTCGTGCCGTTTTTGATTGCCGGCTACGACGTACTGCAAAAGGCATTCAATAACATCCGCCGCGGCAAGGCCTTCGACGAGAGCTTCCTCATGGCCGTCGCGACCATCGGCGCGTTTGCCATGGTGCTCTTCCCCGATACCGACCCGCACATGGCCGAAGGCGCCGCCGTCATGCTGTTCTACCAGGTCGGCGAGCTGTTTCAGGCGTACGCCGTGGGCAAGAGCCGCAAGTCGATCAGTGCCATGATGGACATCGCGCCCGACTACGCTAACGTCGAGCAGCCCGACGGCACACTCGAGCAGGTCTTCCCCGATGACATCGCCGTCGGCACCGTGATCGTGGTCAAGCCCGGTGAGCGCGTGCCTATCGACGGCGTCATCGTCGAGGGCGAGACACAGCTCGATACCGCCGCCCTTACCGGAGAGTCGGTCCCCCGCCCGGCCAAAACCGGAGACGATATCATCAGCGGCTGCATCAACATGACGGGGCTCATCCACGTGCGCACCACCAAGCCCTTTGGCGAGTCCACCGTCGCACGCGTCCTGGAGCTCGTGGAGAATGCCAGCGAAAAGAAGGCACGCACCGAGAACTTCATCACGCGCTTTGCCCGCATCTACACGCCCGCCGTCACCGGCGCGGCCGCGGTGCTCGCGCTCGGCGGTGGCCTGGTCACCGGTGCCTGGTCCGACTGGATTCTGCGCGGCCTGACCTTCTTGGTCGTCAGCTGCCCGTGCGCGTTGGTGATCAGCGTGCCGCTTAGTTTCTTTGGCGGCATCGGCGGCGCATCCAAGCTGGGCGTTCTCATCAAGGGTTCTAACTACCTCGAGACGCTCGCCGACGTGGACACCGTCGTCTTTGACAAGACGGGCACCCTCACCAACGGCACGTTCTCGGTGGTCGCGGTACACCCCGAGGCCGGCTATACCGAGCAGTCGTTGCTCGAAGTCGCAGCCCTTGCTGAGTCGTTCTCCGATCACCCCATCGCGCAGTCCGTACGTGTCGCCTACCAGGGCGAGGTCGACCCCAAGCGCGTAAGCGACTCCACCAACGACGCGGGCCATGGCGTGACGGCAACCATCGACGGCAAGCACGTCGTCGTTGGCAACGCAAAGATGCTCGCCGCGGCCGGAGTCGAAGCGCCCGATTGCGAGGTCGTCGGAACGATTCTGCATGTGCTCGTTGACGGCGTGTACGCCGGCCACATCGTGATTGCAGACACCGTCAAGGCCGATGCTGAGCAAACGATTCGCGACCTGCACGCCGCCGGTGTCAAGCGCACCGTCATGCTCACGGGCGACCGCGAGGAGGTTGCGGCGTCTGTGGCCAAGCAACTCAGTCTCGACGAGTTCCACGCGCAGCTGCTGCCGGGCGATAAGGTCGAGCGCGTCGAGGCGCTGCTTGCAACCGAGAGTGGCAAGGGCAAGCTCGCCTTTGTGGGCGACGGCATCAACGATGCGCCCGTGCTTACGCGCGCCGATGTGGGCATTGCCATGGGCGCTATGGGTTCTGACGCTGCGATCGAGGCCGCCGATGTCGTGCTCATGGACGACAAGCCGTCCAACATTTCCCGCGCGATCCGCGTGGCACGCAAGACCATGACGATTGTCTGGCAGAACATCATCTTTGCGCTGGGCGTTAAGCTGCTGATCCTTGTGCTGGCAGCGCTGGGCATCGCCAACATGTGGCTTGCCGTGTTCGGCGACGTGGGCGTGGCGATCATCGCCATCCTGAACGCCATGCGCCCGATGGGTGTCAAGAACCTGTAGCGTTCGTGGGCTGTCCGGCCGGGACCGGGCTTGGTTTTGAAAACGTCCTCGCGCATGAGGCCCGCCTTTCCTGCTCCTACGGAGCAACGGAAAGGCGGGCCTCGCGCTGCGGAGTGTTTTCAAAAC
>CALDBJ010000019.1 GCA_937937835.1 uncultured Collinsella sp. | reverse complement strand
CGCATTACGCAGGACGCAAAAAGGCTCGCCGCACGAAGTGCGCAGCGAGCCTTTTTGCATGTCCGAGGACGCGCTGGGAAGTTACCCCATGCGGCCAGCGGACAACTATGTAGCCTCAGACTAGAACATGCCCAAGAAACCATGCACAAACAGCGCGGCCAGAGCGGCACCGACAAACGGCGCGATGCCAGGAACGAGCAGGCCGTACTTCCAGTTGTTGTCGGCCTTGTTCTTGATCGGCAGCACCTGATAGGCCATGCGAGGACCAAGGTCACGAGCCTGGTTCATGGCGAAGCCGGTGATGCCGCCCATGCCCATGCCAACGGCCCAAACGATCAGACCGACGCAGATAGCGAGCATCAAAACGTTCTCGCCGGCACGGCTAGCGGTAGCCAGGATGGCGCTGATGAACACAAAGGTGCAGATAGCCTCGCAGAAGAAGTTGCGGGCATAGTTGGTGCCCTCGGTGGTGGGGTTGGTCGAGAAGATGTTGCGCTGGGCAATAGGGTCGACGACGCCGTCGGAAGCCTTGAACTCATCGGCATACATCAACCACGCGATCACGGCGCCCACAAAGCCGCCGAGCATATCGGCAATCATGAAGGGGATACAGCTGCTCCACGGCACCAGGCCCACGATGCACTGGGCAAGCACCATGGCGGGGTTCATGCACACGGCGCCGCCAAAGATAAACAAGGCGACCGAGATGCCAAAAGACCAGGTGGTGATGGCAAACATGTGGCCGGAGCCCTGATACTTGGTGCCCTTAAGCACGGTATCGCAGTGCACGCCCACGCCAAAGATGATCATGAGGGCCGTTGCGCCGAATTCGCAGAGGAGTTTGGTAAGCATAAAACCTTATCTTTCTTGTCGGTTATAAACGATTCGTTTAGGCCGCGTACTAGTGCTGTGCGACGACAACGCCCAGGCCATCGGGAATGACGGCCACCTTGGCATCGGCACCCTTCATCTCAAAGGCGAGCTTGAGCGCCTCATCAAGGGTGTTAACCGGCGTCATGTGCATATCCTTGATCATCTGGTGATCGCACAGGTCGGTAACCATGATCACAGGGTGATGCGCCAGGATGCGGGCAAAGATCTGGCTCGTCCACTGGTCGGGCAGGGTCTCGTCCTTAGGACGGTCGATGCAGGCGCGCTCAAACTCTGCCGGATCATTGTCGGCGATGTTGTGATAGAAGCCCTCGCCACCGTGACCGTCGGCACAACCGGCGACATCGATGATCACGCCGCCCTCGGGAAGTGTGGCCTCTGCAGAGCACATGCCCTTCACGGCCTGATAGATGTTCTGGTCGAGCGGGTAGCCGCCGTTGGTGGTAATGGCAATCTCGCACTCGACGGGCTCAACGCCGGCAAGGCTCTTCACGAACTCGCAGCCGGCCTCGTGCGCCTTGTGGATGTCGCCGGCAAAGGAGCCGATGACCTCGTGCTTGCCGTTGAGCACCACGTTCAGCACAAAGGCAAGGTGAGCCATCTCGGCAGCGGCAAACATGTCCTCGCTCACGTGATTGTGGCACAGGTTGCCGGCACGCGAATGGGAATCGTTCACAAACTGACCGTTGTGGTTGTACATGATGGTCTTGTAGCTGGCGATACCGGGCAGCACGGACTTACGGCTGCCAGAGAAACCGGCAAAGAAGTGCGGCTCAATAAAGCCCTCGGCAAGCAGCAGATCGCAATCGACGGCAATCTTATTGATGATGCACTCGCCACCAGAAGGCAGGGTGCCGATCTTTTTCATCATGCTGTCGTCAGTCGCGACGTGCATAACGATTTCCTCGTTGGCAACGATCTCCTCGCCGTACTTGTTGACGAGCTCCTCGTGCGTCGACGGACGATGCATACCCGTAGCAACCAGAATGCGAACGCGCGCTTCAGGCGCAGCAGAATGGATGTGATGCAGCAGAATAGGCATCGTCACACGCGAAGGAACGGGACGCGTATGGTCGGAGCTAATGATGACGATATCCTTCTTGCCAGCACAGAGCTCCTCGAGCGAAGGCGAGCCGTAAGGGTTGGCAAGTGACTCCTCCACCAGCTCTTCCTGCGATTTCGTGGTCTTAAACTCGTTTTGATGACCTTCCATCACACCTGCAAAGTTCTTATCCTCGAGCTCCAGATGCAACGTCTTGTGGTCAAACGGCAGTTCACATTCAAACAATGACGAGCGCCCTCTTCCTTTCAACTGACACACTAGATAAACCGTTGGAAGGATACGCCGCTCACCGAAAAACGCCACCGTCCACCGAGTCGTTAACATAACGTTCATATTTGACCCACAACAAAATGGCCGCGATCCCAAACGGGACCGCGGCCGCTACAGTCGTAAGGCGAGAAGCGCGCCATTCTTCTCCTCAGCTTTAATCCCAGAAGACCGAGGACGAAGGGACCCGATGGGTCT
>CALDBJ010000018.1 GCA_937937835.1 uncultured Collinsella sp. | reverse complement strand
GGCATGAGCTCGTTCACCCGCTCGACGATGCGGCGCTGCTCGGCGAGAGGCGGAATCGGAAGAAATAGCTCTTTTAGCACTGCTGCTTTGATTCCTTTTGCGGTCGTCCCCGTGGCATGATCCTTAACTTGAATTTGGAACAGTGGAGATAGAATTATTTGGCAGAACAGGGCATTGTCTGGACCAACTGTGCCGTAATTCTGAAGGGTAATGACACGCTGTCCACAGCTGCAACGTTTCATTTCGCATATCGCGCAATACCCCATCGGGGCTTCGGTTGTAAACAGCAAATCGCCACGGTGGGTCTCTCCGCGAGACAAGCGTGTTGCATATTCGTCTTCTGAAATATACTCCTCGCGTGTGTAATCAATATAGCCTTGGCGAATGTTGCTCGCAGTCATTAGTCGAACACCTGAAGGTGATTTGTGAGGTGTTTTACCCCTGTAATCAATGAAGTTATATACGGTTTCCAGCCTTGCCCAAGCCCACCCCTCGGGCAGCTCCTCAAACGGCACTTCGTTCGCGATGCACTTATCGCTAGTCACGCGACCCTTGGCATCCACCTTCTTCTCATAGGGGGAGCCATCGGAACCGGATTGGCTTTCAACTGTATTCGCGACAAGCGTTGTAAAATCTAGTGAGACGAGCATCCCGGTTGCTCCAGCGCTTCGATGCTCTGGTCTTTAGCGTCTTTCGTTCAGTGGGGGACTGACCGCAAGCGGCGTAAACAAGAAAGGGGACAAGCGTAAATGAAAGCAACCGAGGCGAATCTGCTCGACCTTATGGGCGTGGCGAAGATGCAGTTTGTCATTCCCGTGTACCAGCGAGTTTACTCGTGGAGTGTAAAAGAGTGCGAGGTGCTTTGGGATGACGTCATGCGAGCGGGTCGTGATGGCGTATCGCACTTCGTGGGGTCAATGCTTTATATCCCCGAGTCCGAGAGCTCTGCCACGAGCATTTCGCGCGTGCTTCTGATTGACGGACAGCAGCGCATGACGACGTTTTCGTTGATGATTGCAGCTTTGGCTGACTATTTGGAGAGCAACCCCGACAAGGCTGGCTTCCTTGGCGACCTCAAAATCTCGGCGCTGAGGAAAAATTACCTCTTTAACGATGACGACTACAACGGTCTGGCACGCTACAAGCTGGTGCTCTCGCAGGACGATAAAGAGACGCTGTTCTCCATCGTGTCTGGGGCTCCCGTGCCAGATGAAAAATCGGATCGGATTGTCGAGAACCATGCGTTCTTCCGCGAGAAGATGCGTGGTAAATCATTTGACCCGGCAAGGCTTTGGGCGGGGCTAAACCGCGTGCAGGTCATCGACACTAAGCTCACCGCTGGCGTTGATAATGCCCAGCTCATATTTGAGTCCATGAACTCCAAGGGCAAGCCGCTCACGCCCATTGACCTCATCCGTAACTACGTTCTAATGTCGCTTCCCAACGACGAACAGACCAAGCTTTATGAGGGTTATTGGCATCCACTCGAGTGCTTGTTCGGAAAAGGCGGCGAGGACGAGTTCAATGCATTTATCTGGTACTGGCTGTGGCTTAAAGTTCCCAATAGGATGCCGAAGGAGAACGAGGCCTACTACGAGTTTAAGCGCTATTTCGCCGACGACTACGATGGTGACACCGAGGGCCTGCTTAAGGAGCTGCGCGGGTATGCACATAGATACGCCAGTCTGTTCCTTGGTAAGGAGAAGGACGACGGACTGCGCCGAGTGTTCGGCAGAATCGTAAGCCTCGACGTGAAGCAGATAAGGCCCCTCTTAATGTTGCTTTATTCGGTTTACGAGGGGAATGGACTAGACCGCAATGCGTTTTTACGTATCTGCGAGACTATCGAGTCGTTTCTGTTCAGGCGAGCGGTTTGCGGCAGACTTAACACGGGCCTAAATAATTTCTTTGACGGCAT
>CALDBJ010000017.1 GCA_937937835.1 uncultured Collinsella sp. | reverse complement strand
GTATCGAGCACCATCACACGGCTTGGATGATTATTACAAGCAGAAGGAGCAATACGCCCAGCCTCAACAATGGCATCCACCACAGCCTGCTCAACAGAACGATCCTCAAACAAACGACAAGAATACCGAGACCGAGCAAGATCCAAATACGACATACAAGCCCTCCAATAATTAAAAATCAAATAAGCCCAAAGTAATCCAAAGAGTACCCAAAGCGGCAATCAGCCAAACGCTCACCAAGGGCCAAAGTGTCCGAGCGGGTACCAAAGGTCCCTTCAGCCAAACCCCCATTGCGCTAAAGCTATCAGCCAAAGTTCCCAATGGGGGTACATAAGGGAGCGGGCCCGACCACTAATAACCTTTTGAACGACTCTGCTTGCAGCCGGAGTGAAAAAGGTTATTAGTGGCCGGGCCCGCGACCGGTGGGACATGTACCCCCAATTAACTGTTCTTCATGACAATCGAATCCACAACATCGGCCACATTCTCACAGCAGTCAGCGCAGTACTCCAGGAAGGCGTATACGTCACGCCAGGCGATGACCTCGAGCGGGTCCTTGCCGTTAACGTGCAGGTTGCGCATGGCGTTGATATAGAGCTCGTCGGCTTCGGACTCGATGGTGTTGATCTGGATGACGAGTTCGCGCAGGGTCTTGGACTTGCGGTAGTTGGGCAGCTCGACCATCAGGTCTTTCATGGCGCGGCAGGCGTCAGTCACCTTGTGGGCGATGACGATGGCGTCGGGATGGATGCTCTGGATGTTGGTGAAGTAGACGCGCTGCACGACGCCCTCGATGCGGTCGAGCACGGTGTCGAGTGAGCAGCTCATCAGATCCAGATCCTCGCGCTCGAGCGGGGTGATAAAGGCGGTGAGCAAGGCGTCCTCAAGCTCATGGTGCTTCTTGTCGGCCGCATGCTCGATCGCGTGCATCTTGTTGAGCATATCGTGAATCTTTGCGGGATCGAAGTTCTCGAAAATCTTGGTGAGCAGCTCGGCGGCCTGGACGGCAAGGTCGGCGCAGGCGACGTAGTTGTCGAAGTAGAACGAATCGGGTTTCTTTGCCATGGGTGGGTCCTTTCGAGGCGAAGACGGGTGGGCGAGGTAATGCAGTCCGGATGGACGTTCGGTTTGACTAGAGGAACATCATGAACAGCTTGGCCATGACAAAGCTGATGAGTCCGCAGGCGGGGAAGGTGAAGAACCAGGTGAACATCATGTCTTTGACGACGCCGAAGTTGATGGCCGAAAGGCGCTTGACGGCACCGACGCCCATGATGGCGCAGGTCTTGATGTGTGTGGAGGACACGGGGATGCCGGTAAGGGTGGCAAGCAGCAGGTTTGCGGCGCCTGCGAGGTCGGCGGAGAAGCCCTGATACTTTTCGAGCTTGACCATGCTCTGGCCGACGGACTTGATGATGCGCTCGCCGCCCACGCTGGTGCCGATACCCATAGTGGCCGAGCACAGCAGCATAATCCAGATGGGGATGCCTGCATCGCCGACGCTCGTCTGGCCGCTGGCAAAGGCCACGCCTAAAAAGAGCACGCCGATGAACTTCTGTCCATCCTGCGCGCCGTGCATAAAGCTCATGGCCGCAGCGCTCGCGATCTGAGCGTATTTAAAGAAGACATTGGCACGTCGCCTGTTGGCGGCGGCGAAAAGAATCGAGACGAGCTTGCACAGGACCCAGCCCATGACAAAGCCCAGGCCGATGGAGAGCGCCAGACCGTAGATGACCTTCATCCACTCGTGGACGTTGACGCTGCTCGCACCGCCGAGGGCGATGGCGGCACCGGTCAGGCCGGCGATAAGGCTGTGGCTTTGCGAGGTGGGGATGCCAAAACGCGACGCTGTGGCGCCGTAGACGACGATGGAGAACAGCGCCGCGCATAGGCAGGCGAGCGCCATGGTGCTGTTTCCGCCAAAGTCGACGATATGTGAGATGGTGTTGGCGACGCTCGCGTTAAAGTGCGTCATGATGAGCACGCCGAGGAAGTTGAATGCGGCGCTCATGAGAATGGCGGCGCGGGCGGGCATGCAACGCGTAGTGACGCAGGTCGCGATGGCGTTGGGCGCGTCGGTCCATCCATTGACGAAGATGGCGCCCAACGCGAGGATCACGGTGACGGCAAGGACTGGGTTCGACACAATTTGGCCGAGGAAGGTTGAGAACGTTACGTCCATATATGGGCTTTCTCGAAGTTTGCAGACACGTTACAAAAACATGATAAATCGTATCACCTCCTGCGGGTCTCTTTACCGAGTTCTGATGGGAGAAGTGAACTTTTTGGCACTAAAATTGAATATTAGCCCTGTTGACCGCGGGTGTTCTTTTTGCTAACACGCCATGCGGACACGTGCGATTACTACGACACTCCAAAACCACAGTCTGTTCGCTTTACAACATGCAAACATGCGTTCGATAATAGGAGGCATGGAATATCGACAGACAGATGGCAAAACTCGGCGCGTGCACAAGCAGTATGTGGACGTCGTGGCTCGCATCCTCGCGGGCGGACAGGTCGTGCCGGTCACCGTCTGCTGGGTCGACGGTCGTTGCTTTACGATTGACGAGATTGTCTCGACCACTGGGTTTGGCCTGACGGTTCACGGCATCCGTACGGCAACATATAAGGTGCGTTTTGGCGGGCACGCGACCGAGTTGTATCTGGAGGACCAGACGCGCGAACGACCAGATGGTTCGCAGGCCCATCTGATGCGTTGGTGGGTGTGGGCATTCGACCGTACGCTCGAGGGCGAGCGCCGTGGGTAAGGACGTACGGCATTCGGGTACAATGACAGGAATCTTGTCACCTGCTGCGCCGTCTTTCACGGCACTTTTTGAAAGGACGAACCTATGAACGATATCCAGGGCTATCAGAACGGCCCCGTCGAGAGCGGCGCAAGCCGCGCCAAGGAGATGTCGCCGCGCGCGTACAACCTTGTCATGTCTGCCCTGATTTTTTTGGGCTTTTGCGCCATGGGCGTCGGTGCTTACTTTACGAGCACCATGTCGTTTGCGCGCATGATGATGAGCGGCGCCGCTTTGCCGCTGGTCTTTGGCTCATTTATTTTGACCATCGTCGGCATGGTCATGATGTCGGCCGCCGCCAGCAAGCAGTCCGTGGGCCTGTCCCTTGTGGGCTACGTAATCTTTGCGAGCACCTTTGGCCTGACCGCGTCGTTTGGCCTTGCCAACTACGACCTGCCCACCATCAACACTGCCTTTATCGCCACGGCCGCCATCACCTTTGTCTTTGGCGCCTTGGGCGTGACGTTCCCCAAGTTTTTCCAGCGCGTATATGGCATCGGTTTTGGCATTCTGCTCGCTACTATTCTGGTTGAGATCGTGCTGATGTTCATGGGCGTCTCACAGACCATCACCGACCTGATCGTGATCGTGGTGTTCGCCGGCTTTATTGGCTACGACACCTATGTTGCCACGACGGTGCCGCCTACGCTGCCCAACGCCGTGCTTATGGCCTCTAACCTGTTCGTGGATATTATCAACGTGTTCCTGCGCATTCTGAACATCCTCGGCCGTCGCGACTAGTGGCGAATTGCGGCGGTGCTTGCCGTGCGTGCAAATCGATGCGAAAGGCGGTCCTCCGGGGCCGTCTTTTTTGTGCGCGGCGGGGTATCATGGATGGGAAAAAGCCGATAGCGGCAGCGACAGGAAAGGTGGCCACGTATGGCAGATGTCGACAACAGGAACCGTAACCGCAGGTCTAACCGAGCGGGTCAGCCCAATCCCAAGCGCGAGGCGCGTGCCAAGGCCGCCGAGCGCCATGTGGCGGCTGTGTCCGAGGCCTGCGCCAAGGATATCGAGCGTTCGCTTGCCGGCGTGCGAGAGTTCGATGGTATGCCTGCCGGTTTTGTCGCGGCGATGAAGGCCAAGGCCCAGAAGGCAGCGGCTGCTGAGGAGCAGGCTGCCGAGGTTGTGGAGGCCGATGCTGCCGAGGTTGAGACTGCCGAGGTGGAGACTGCGGCCGAGCCCGAGGCGGCACCCGAGTCCACCGAGTTGGCCGACGAGGCTGAGTCCGCGCCCGCGGAGGAGGCTGCTCCGGTCCTGCCCGAGGTCACCGTGCTTGATGCCTCCGCCACGCAGGCAATCCTCGATAACGGCCGCGGCTATGCGCAGTTCTGCGACATGGCCGTGCTCGCTTTTGCCTCATTCACCAATCCGGGCGGCGGTTACATCCAGGGTTATCTGGGCCAGGAGGCCACGCTCTGTGCCGATTCGTATCTGTACAACGTCCTCGATAAGCAGCGTAAGTGGTACGGCGAGAACCGTCGCCGCAACATCAACTGCGAGCTGTACCGCAACCGTGCGCTGGTGGTGCCCGCGGTGCGCTTCGACCGCAACCATGTGCACGCCTATGCCGACGTGATTGTGGCCGCCGCGCCCAACGCCAAGCGTGCTCGCCAGGAGTATCGCGTGAGCGACGATGCCTTGCTTGACGCTCTGCGCGACCGCATTCGCTTTGTGCTTGCTGTCTGCGATGAGCTGGGTCGCGAGAAGCTCGTGCTGGGTGCTTGGGGCTGCGAGAACAACGCCTTTGACGCCGAGGCTGTGGCTGAGCTCTTCCGCAAGGAGCTCGCATCGGGCGACTTTAAGGTCAAGCAGGTTTTCTTTGCCGTGCCCTCTACGCGCTGGGACGAGGACTTTGCCAAGTTCGAGCATGTGCTGGCAAACTTCCCCGAGCGCAACGAGGAGTCCTATGCCCAGGTTGCCGCTCGCGCCGCAGCCGCTCGTGCCGCCGAGCAGGCCCAGGCAGCAGCCGAGGACGATGAGGACGAGGACGACTGGCGCAAGTACCTGTAAGCGGTGCGCGCGATGTGATATGCCAAGCCGACGGGAGGGATCGCCTCCGTCGGCTTTTTACCGAATGGGGAGCTCAAGATGAAAAACGTTCTGTGCTTTGGTGACAGCAACACCTATGGTTATGATCCGGCGGGCATGCGCGATGGCACCGCGGTGCGTTATGCACAAGATGTGCGCTGGTGCGGCGTGGCCCAACGTGACTTAGGCGAGGGCTGGCATGTAATTGAAGAGGGGCTCAACGGTCGCACGACGGTGCGTGACGATATGTGTCATCTGGACACCAACCTCAACGGTATTCGCGCGCTGCCAATGTTGCTCGAGGCGCATAAGCCGCTCGACGCGATTGTGATCATGCTGGGCACCAACGACTGCAAGACGGTCTTTAACGTGACGGCTTCCGATATCGCCCGTGGCGCTATGGCGCTGATTCGCGCCGTCCGCGCGTTTCCCTGGACCGACGCCGCGCCGTGCCCACGCATTCTGCTGATGGCTCCTATCAAGATCAAGCCGCAGATTGCAGATGTGTACATGACCGACTTTGACGAGCATTCCGTAGAAGCCTCGGAATATTTTGGTGAGTACTACGCGCATGTGGCTGAGCAGTTTGGCTGCGACTTTTTGAATGCCGCCGATTTTGCCGAGCCGGGCGATATCGATTATCTGCACATGATGCCCGAAAGCCACGAGAACCTGGGCCACGCCGTGGCAGCCAAGCTCCAAGAGATGCTCGGTGAGTAGTCCGACCCCAAACCACCACAGCCATCTTTGCGGTGGTTTGGGACGTTTGTTTGTCTCGATCTGTAACATCTGGGGTTGATTTTGCCGAGTAATTGTTACAGATTGAGATAAATAAAAGGGTGCGAATAAAAAATCTCGATCTGTAACAGGTAGACCTAGAAATGGACTCTAACTGTTACAGATCGAGATATTTGCGGGAACCACCACAAAGGTG
>CALDBJ010000016.1 GCA_937937835.1 uncultured Collinsella sp. | reverse complement strand
GCAATCGCAAGAAGATGACGGGGCGGAATGTCAATCCTGGTCTAACAGAGCCTTACACAAACGTTATTTGCTCTTAGTAGTCGAACTGGTGATAGTAGCGACGGTAGTTGAGGTTGTGCTTGGTGACCGTCTCGTAGTAAGCGGCAAGGCGATCGGTGATCAGCGAGGAGAGGATCCACGGGGAGACGATGACGCGGAACTCGTCGTCAAGGCCGGGGATCGCGAACTCGGCGGTATCGATGATGTTGATGTCGGTGTCGCCGGTCACGCCGCGGGTCAGGAAGGCGCGGACGCGCTCGTCGAGCTTGCGGTTCTCGTCCTCGCCCATGAACAGGAACACGGGGACGCCGGGCTCCACGAGCTCGAGGGTGCCGTGGAAGAAGTCGGCCGAGGTGATGTAGCGGGTGCGCTTCCACTGCATCTCCTCCAGGATGCACATCGAGAACAGGATCGTCTCGCCCCACAGGGCGCCGGAGCCGATGAACATGGTGTAGGGGGCCAGGGCGTACTTCTTGGCGAGCTCCTCGGCGCGCGGCTCGAAGCGCTTGCGGATATCGAGCATGTCCTTCCAGATGTCCTTGGTCTGCTCGATAAACAGATCGAACTTGGGGAAGCAGCCGCGGCGGTTGAGCAGGCGCAGGCCGAAGCAGTCGGCGAGGTAGTAGCCCTTCTCGCAGCCGCCCGAACCATGGTCAGAAGCCATGGCGACGCAGTTCTCGGCGCCGACAGCCTGGCCGATGGGGCCCTCGGGCTTGGTCATGGCGTAGACGCGAATGCCCTTTTCCTTCATCTTCTTGACGGCCTCGAGGACCTCGGGGGTGGTGCCGGACTCGGAGGCGGTGAGCACGACGGACTTCTCGGTCATGCGCTTGTGGCCCATGGCGTTCCACTCGGCGGCGTGGATCAGGTAGACCTCGAGGTCGCGGTCGCCGAACTTGTTCATGAGGTACTCAAGTTGCATGAGCTCGTCCCAGGTGCCGCCGACGCCCATCAGGAACACGGCGTCGTAGCCCTCGTCGGCGACCTTGTCGGCGAGCTCAATCATCTTCTTGCCGGTCTCGTAGACGTTCTTGCCGTCCTCGACGTAGCCCTCCTGGCTAAAGTGCATGATCTCGATCTTCTCGGTTTCCTTCATGGCTTTTCCTTTCTGTCCTGCACGCAACTCTATACATCGCGTTTCTTTTCGATACCAATTATAGACATACACCTAATGTGTTTTTAATACCACTTATCAATCTGCTCCAATCCTCGGTGAACGGTCGAAATTCTCTGGTGAGTGGTATTAAATTAGAATTGAATGTATAGCTAACGCCTCTGGCGCCTCCCTTGTGTGACAAAGAACAGCGTTCCTACCAGCGCAATAATGGTCGATGCCCCAAACAGTACCGTCTGGACACCCAAAGCCTCCGCCAAAAACGGAGCCGCCAGCAGCGGCAGCACGCCGGCGCTCATCAGGCCAAAACGCACAAAGCCGGTAATGCGCCCCAGGTATTTGATGTCAGCGCGCTCCTGAATCAAGATCATCTGCAGCGGTTCCAGGAATCCCCAGGCCAGACCGTTAATCGCCTGACCGATAATCGCGACCCCCAGCATATCGGTGCCCACGTACACCATGGACCCAATGCCCACGGCCATGAGCGCGCCGAGCAGCAATCGCAGGTTGACATGGCGGGCAGAAAGCTTGGTCAGGATGAACGCGCCCACCGAGGAAGTGAGGCCCACGACCGAGGACAGCCAGCCCAGCCAGACGATATCCACGTTGAGCACATCGCGATAGAACAACGACTCCAGCGAATCGAACGCGCCAAACGCAAAGAAGCCCAGAAAGCCCGAGATAAAGATAAGGCGCAGGTCGTGGTCGCGAAACGTAAGTCGCGCGCCCTCGGCCATGCCGCCCAGAATGCCGCCCTTCGGCTTCTCCCCTTTTGCGGGAGCAACACACTCGTGACAGCCCAAGGAGAGCACGGCCGCCACACCCATCATGCCCGCCATGAGCAGATAGACCGATTGCGTGGCAAAACAGCTCACGATGGCACCACCGAGCAGCGGGCCAGCGGTATAGGCAATATTGCTGTAGAACACCATGAGGCCGTTCACGCGGGTACGGCCCTCGGTGGTCGACTCCAGGTATCCCGGAAACGCATGCGTGCAGGTGTTGATAAAGCCGCCCGCAAGTCCCAAGACGCACGCGGCAAACACAAGCCCGGGGACAGACAACGGCGCCAACCCCACGCCAAGCGATAGCACAGCCGTAATCACGCACGTCACAAACGACGTCCGGCGCGGTCCAAAGCGGTCGATGACCGAGCCCGACACCATATTGCCCACCGACGTCATAAGATTGCGCACGAGCGTAATGGCGGCAACCAAAAAGGCCGTGCCGGCCAGATCATACGTGGCCGCACCGATAAGCCCCAAAAAGTAGACCGCGTTGTTGGCACACCACTGCAGGGACTCAATAAGAATCAGCCTGACCTCTGCCGGCGTCAGGCGCATTGCTTCGCGATCCTTCGCGAACATACGAACTCCTTCTATACAAAAAGGGGATGGAGGGCATAGGCCTGCTCCATCCCCTTTCCAGGTTGCAACGAAAATCTATGCAGCCGGGCCCTTACGCCAGCACACCGAAGAACGCGCCGATGATGCCCACGACCATGGTGGCCACGATCAGCACCATGGGGTTGATCTTCTTGGACAGCAGCCAGTAGTACAGCCAGAAGGCGATCATGCCGAGCATGCCGGGCATGATGCCGTCCAGGATGTCCTGGAGGGTCTGGGCGTCCTCGCCCGAGCCGATGGCCACCGGGATGCTGGCCCAGAACATGTCCTTGCACATGGCGCCCACGACCATGACGCCCACGATGCCCACGCAGGTCATGATCTTCTGCATGAGGCCGGTCCTCTGGGCCTCGTCCAGGAAGCCCACGCCCAGCTCGTAGCCCTTGACGGCGCCCCAGACGCGCAGCGCGAAGCCGGGGACGTTGTAGATGAGCAGGAAGGCGATGGGGCCGAAGGGGTTGCCGGCCTGGCACAGGCTGATGCCCACCGCGGCGGCGACCACGCGCAGCGTCGACAGGAAGATGGAGTCGCCGATGCCGGACAGCGGGCCCATGAGGGCGGCCTTGACGTCGTTGACGCTCTCGGGCTCGATCTCGCCGCGGGCGACCTTCTCCTCCATGGCCATCGCGATGCCGCCGACGAACGGGGCGAACTGGACGGTGATGTTGAAGAACGCGCAGTGGCGGTGCAGGGCCTCGGCGTAGTCGTCGGGGCGGCCGGCGTAGATCTTCTTGAGCATGTTGGCGACCATCAGGCAGAAGGCGATGTTCATCTGCTTGTAGTAGGTCCAGGAGAACTCCATGCCCAGGGCGCCGACGTTGACGGCGCTCTTGACGAGGTCGGAGCGCGTGATCTTGTTCTCGGGACTAGAAGTCATCGTCCTCATCCCCTTCCGCGGAGAGCTGGGGCTGGGCTCCGCCCAGGCCGAGCAGGTCGAACTTGTCGATGCCGATGATGATGGCGATCAGGGCGACGCCCAGGACGGGCACGTTGGCGTAGGAGCACAGCAGGAAGCCCAGGAAGTAGAAGGGCACGAGCTGCTTGGTGAGCACCAGGCGGCCGAGCATGGCGAAGCCCATGGCCGGCAGGATGTTGGCGGCAACGCCAAAGCCAGCAAGAACAAAGTCGGGGATAAAGTCGAGCACGCCCTGGATAGCGTCAGCACCCAGATAGAACGACAGCGAGCACAGCAGGAACGCCATGATGATGCCGGTTAAACCGATCAGGAAGTGCATCGCATAGACACCCTTAAGGTTGCCCTGGCCGGAGAAGACATCAGCGCGGTCAACCAGGATCGGCAGGGCGGCGTTGAGGATATTCTTGATGGCAAGGCACAGCGTGGCGATGGGCATGGCAAGCGCGATGGCTGCCTCGGTGCTCTGGCCCAGCTGGATAGCGAAGGCGCAGGCGAGCACGCCGCCGATCGTCTCATCAGGCGGCACGTAGGCGCCGATGGAGATCGAGCCCATGAACAGCAGCTCCAGACTCGCACCGATCGCGAGGCCGGACTGCAGGTCCCCCAGCACCAGACCCACGAGCGGGCACAGGACGATGGGGCGGAACGCATAGAGCGTACCGAGCTGGCAGTCGAACTTACCAAATGCGGCGATAAGTCCGATGAGGATTGCTTGGGTAAGCATACATCCCCCTTTCCTAATAGGACACTACGAAGAGCTCAGACTCTTCGAATTCAAACGCCTAGAGCACGCTGGCGCAGTCAACCTTGGGGTCATCGGCCAGGGGTCGAATCTCGACCTCAACGCCACGATCCAGCATCTCGCGCACATCGGCTTCCTCGGCTGCGGTCAGGAAGATCTGACGAGAGACCTGACGAGCATCGGGGCGCTTCTCGTCCTTGGGCTTGGTGTTGCCCAGGTTGACCGACTTAATCTGCGGGCAGCCCTCAACAAGCTGCTTTGCCTCAGCGATGGTGGCAACGCAGATGACCATCTTGTACTTGTCGGTCACGCCCGAGTTGATAGCCTCGATGGCATTCGCCATATCCTTGATGACGAGCTTGCAGCCGGCAGGCTTGCCCATCTTGAGCGTCGTCTTCCACACCGGGTCGTTGGCGACCTTATCGCCCACGCAGAAGATGCAGTTGGAGCCGAGGCCCTGAACCCAAGAGACCGCGACCTGGCCATGAAGCAGGCGATGGTCAACGCGAAGTAGCTGAATCATAATGTGACCCCCCAAAGGTCTTGTGCCGTCTTACGGCGTGTCAGTAGGTGCTACGGATTAGAACTCTTCTTCCTCGTCGTCATCGACCAAAAGATCGTTGACGAACTTCACGCGCGTATCGTCCGCAGCGACGATGGCGCGAATCGTCTCTTCAACCGGCGCCGACTCGTCAGAGAACAGCAGCTGGATGAGCAGAGGAAGGTTCATGTTGGTAACGAGGTACGTGCGGGGACGCGTCTGGACGATCTTGGTGAACTCGTTGTTGACGCTGCCGCCAAAGAGGTCGGTGCAGACAACGACATCATCGTCGGCAGCCATGCCTGCCAGCAGTTTTTGGGCCTCCTCGGCCACGTCCATGCGGTCATCGACGAACATTGAAAGATCGTGGACGTTGTCGCGAGCGCCCAAGAGCAGTTCGACGCTCTCCTTGATGCCGGTAGCGAAGTGCGCATGGCTGGCGATGATGTACTGTCTCATTCTGTGTTCCTCTCAATAGCCCGGCACGTTCCCGCACCCGTTTTCTTTAGTAGTCGAACTGGTGATAGTAGCGACGATACTTGAGGTTGTGCTTGGTGACCGTCTCGTAGTAGCGAGCCAGGCGGTCGGTCACAAGCACCGTCAGAATCCACGGGGAGACGATGACGCGGAACTCGTCGTCAAGGCCGGGGATCGCGAACTCGGCGGTATCGATGATGTTGATGTCGGTGTCGCCGGTCACGCCGCGGGTCAGGAAGGCGCGGACGCGCTCGTCGAGCTTGCGGTTCTCGTCCTCGCCCATGAACAGGAACACGGGGACGCCGGGCTCCACGAGCTCGAGGGTGCCGTGGAAGAAGTCGGCCGAGGTGATGTAGCGGGTGCGCTTCCACTGCATCTCCTCCAGGATGCACATCGAGAACAGGATCGTCTCGCCCCACAGGGCGCCGGAGCCGATGAACATGGTGTAGGGGGCCAGGGCGTACTTCTTGGCGAGCTCCTCGGCGCGCGGCTCGAAGCGCTTGCGGATATCGAGCATGTCCTTCCAGATGTCCTTGGTCTGCTCGATAAACAGATCGAACTTGGGGAAGCAGCCGCGGCGGTTGAGCAGGCGCAGGCCGAAGCAGTCGGCGAGGTAGTAGCCCTTCTCGCAGCCGCCCGAACCATGGTCAGAAGCCATGGCGACGCAGTTCTCGGCGCCGACAGCCTGGCCGATGGGGCCCTCGGGCTTGGTCATGGCGTAGACGCGAATGCCCTTTTCCTTCATCTTCTTGACGGCCTCGAGGACCTCGGGGGTGGTGCCGGACTCGGAGGCGGTGAGCACGACGGACTTCTCGGTCATGCGCTTGTGGCCCATGGCGTTCCACTCGGCGGCGTGGATCAGGTAGACCTCGAGGTCGCGGTCGCCGAACTTGTTCATGAGGTACTCAAGTTGCATGAGCTCGTCCCAGGTGCCGCCGACGCCCATCAGGAACACGGCGTCGTAGCCCTCGTCGGCGACCTTGTCGGCGAGCGCGGTCATCTTCTTGCCGGTCTCGTAGAGCGCCTTGCCGTCCTCGAGATAGCCCTCCTGGTCGAAATGCATGATCTCGATCTTCTCGGTTTCCTTCATTTGTCTCTCCTTTCTGGGGTTGTTTCCACATCCCCCATGCCAACGGGCATCAAAACCCGCTTACATTCCGTAACACTCAGCCGCTTTGGCCTTAAGCGCATTGACTGACTCTTCGTAGCCCTCTGCCTTGACCTCCATTTGCTTGGAGACGGCATCGAGATACGGGTGCACGTTCCATGACTTCAGACGCTCGGCGATCATGGCCGCAATCGTCTGGAAGAACACAAGATTGGAAATTGCGCTGAGCAGCGGAGCCACCTGAGGCACCGCAACCTCGTGAGCCCTACCCTTGGGATGGGCCGTGAGCAGCACCGTTTTTGCCGTAACGTTCGATAGCGCATCGGCGATATTCGCAAGACGCTCCGACCCCTGCGGATCGTCGACGATAAACACCAGATAGCCCGGAACGATCTGCATTTCGGGACCGTGGACGAACTCCTCGCCTTCGTGATGCATGGCAGGAATCTTGATGGTCTCGCTCAGCTTGAGCGCTGCCTCCTCGGCAACACCATAGTTGGGGCCGTTGCCGACGACCATGGCGGGCATGTGCTCAGAAAGCTCGAGCATGTGATCTTGGACATATGCCTCGGCGGTCTTGCACATCACGGCATTAGCCTGGATAGCCTCGCGCAGGTCATCAAGACGCTGAGCAACGCCCTTGGCGTCAATCGTTCCGCGCGCCTGACCGCCGTAAATACCAAAGAGCACCAGGTACTCAACGAGAACCTCGACGCCCAGAGTCACAAAGTCCACCGACTCGACGCCCACACCGTAGTCAAGAACGATGTCAGCGTGTTCCTTGATGGGTGCCTCGACGTTTGCCGTGAGCGCAACTGCAGCCATATCGTGTGCGCGCATGTAATCGAGCGCCGCAATCGTATTGGTTGAATAGCCGCTCTGCGAGACGGCAATGTTAAGCGCATGCTGTGGATAGGTGTGTTCAAAATCGACGAAGGCCTCGGGCGTCACAACGGACACCTGCATCTGCAGCGCATCTTGCAGGTAATCGCGGGCGCAATCCGCAGCATGGCGCGACGAACCCGAAGCAACGATGCGCAGCGCGTCAAAAGAACCGGACTGGAAAATATCAACGAGCTGCGCTACCAGCTCAGACGAACGCTCGAGGTTCTCTCCCATACGCACATGGGCAAGCTGAACGTAATCGAGCATCTTCATCGTCTCACCTCGTAACAAATCATTAGTATTTGATACCAATCACAGTTACAGGTTACGGCTTTTTGATACCTCTTTGTCGATTAATTTATCCCCTTCGGCGAACGGTCGATTTTGAGCCATGTAAGGTTGTATATACAGCTGACCCAACGATCAAAACTGGTTAGTTTCCCAGCCGTTATTCACAAAATACCAGCTAGTACGTATAGGTGTAGCCGCCCGTATCGCCACGATTGAAGGACTTTACATACTCGATAGCCTGACCGCTCGCGTCATAGCTCACGCATTCCAAAAGCAAAACAAGATCGCCCTGTTCCAGTCCAAGGAGGCCGGCATCTCGTGCGCCCAGTGCCTCGATATCGAGCTTTTCCTGTGCCATGACTGGCTTTCGGCCCAGCATCTCATAGGTCTCGTACAAACTGAAGACCGACACGTCAATATCTTCGATGGTTGGGAACAGCAGGCAGGGAATCAGCGCCGTCTCAATCGATACGGGGCTACCGTTTATGCAGTTCAGGCGTCGAACGGAATAGAGCAGGTCGTCCTCGGCGATGCCAAACAGGTCGGCGTAATATGGCCCCGCATAACGCTTGGAACGCGCGAGAATACGGACGGACGGCTCGCCGCCCGAAGCACGGACCGATTCACGGAAACCGACCGTGCGTTCAAAAAAAGCAGGTACTTTCTGCGCCACAAAGGCACCTTTTCCCCGAACACGGCGAATCTGCCCGCGTCGAACCAGCTCATCGACAGCGCTTCGGATGGTCAAGCGTGTCGTACCAAATTCCTCGGCGAGGTCTTTTTCGGACGGAATCATGGAACCCGTGGGATATGCACCGCGCTCGATACGTTCCTCGATGCAGCGTCGAATGCGCATATAAACCGGGGTGGCATCTACTGTTTCAGCCATTGTTCACCTGCCACGCTCCTCATGCCGTTCTCTTCGCCGTTATCGGCAAAGCGGAACTTTGTGGGCAAAATCACCGATTTGCAATGCTCCACAAAACGCATGTCCTTATCAAATTCGATCGAGCTCTCATAGAACACCGGCGTTCCCTCTTCTTGCTGGAGCAGCTCGGCCTCTTCGACGTTCAAACGCGAGATGGAGATATGCTCACGTCCATGCTCAACGCGCACGCCACCTTCTTTGAGCAAGACATCGTAAAGGCTCTCACACTCAAAATCGTGCTCGGGAAGCGATGGGCACAGGGACAGGTTAACGTGAGCGGTCTCGATTGACGCCGGCTCGCCCTCAATAAGTCGAACGCGCTGCATGCGGAGCAAGGGAGCGCCTACAGCCACCCCAAGCTTGTCGGCAAGCGCCTCATCCGCCTCGATGGTCCCGGTGGAAACCAGACGAGAAGAGGGGTGCAGGCCGGCAGTCCGCACAGCATCGGAAAAGTTATACGTTTCCTGGAAGATGTTCAGCGGCTTGGGAGGACACACATACGTGCCCGATCCGCGACGGCTCTCGAGCGTTCCACACGAGATAAGCCGCGTGACACCGGCACGCAACGCCGTACGCGAAACGCCAATCTCTTCGCACAGCACGCGCTCGGCCGGCAGGCGATCGCCGCCGGCAAGCTGATGGTGCTGGATATACCAAAGAATTCCCTCAACAGCATGATCTTTGGGGGGAATTGCATAAGATTCGCCTGCCATTGCACAGACTCCTCATTCAGAAACGTATGCCGCCAAAATTAGGCCAGCCCTCCCATGGCATCAAATTCTGCCTTGATCTTCTCGGCGACATTCCGATACGACTTATATAGACTTGAATCGCGTTTGACTTCGTCGGTCATAACGGGAATCTCTAATTTGGAAACCTCGTCTTTTCCCGTCTGAACCGCCACAACAACGCCCATACCAAGACACATATTACGCTTGGCAGCATTTATTTTTGCTGCCTTGGCAGGATTTGCCAGGATAC
>CALDBJ010000015.1 GCA_937937835.1 uncultured Collinsella sp. | reverse complement strand
AGAGGTTCCGCCGCTCGGTCGATGCTGCGCGCCGTCCAGAGCGATAATTTGTCATTCAAAAGGCAAGGCATGACCAGAAGGTCTATGCCTTGCCTTTTTCATGCCAACTTGTTCGCCCTGGGCGGCGCTCGCTGGCGTTGCCAAAGCATCGGCGTTGTCTTGATTCAAAGCTGCCGAAAGATAGTCATTGGGGACGTTCTTGTTTGGCTAGTCGTTTAAGAACGTCCCCAACGATTGCATAGCATGAGAGTGGATAATCTCCCGGTTTGAGTCTGCATTCAAGCTCAAAGTGGGAGATTATCCACTCTCATTTTGTTTGTTGATTTCGATGCCTACATTTGTAGAAACATTTCGTGGAGGCGGGTGTCTTCGTCGAGTTCGGGGTGGAAGGTTACGCCGAGCTGGTTGCCCTGACGGGCGGCGACGATACGGCCGTCGACTTTCGCTAAAGCCTTGGCGTCGCCGTGGACCTCGACGATGCGGGGCGCGCGGATAAACGTCAGCGGCACCTCACCGTCGATACCGCCTACCTGCCCCTTGGTGCGAAAGCTGCCGAGCTGCCTGCCGTAGGCATTGCGCTCGACAAGTACATCCATGGTTGCCAAACGCGGCGTGCCCTTATCGTCATGGGCGGCAAGGTCGTGAGCCAGCAGAATTAGGCCGGCGCAGGTGCCCAGGACGGGCATACCTTCAGCGATACGGGCACGAAGCTCCTCGAGCATGTCCAACTCATCAAGCAGCTTCCCTTGAACGGTAGACTCGCCGCCGGGAAGTACCAGACGGTCAAAGTCCTGCTTCAAATCAGCCGCCTGCCTCAGCTCAATACAACGTGCGCCCAGCTCGGATAGCCTTGCCTCGTGCTCGGCAAAAGCGCCTTGGACCGCCAGCACGGCGACCGTCTGGTCTGCATAATCGCTCATGTGCGATCCTTTCTGCTGGACTAGCGCCCGCGCTCTTCCATGATAATCTCGATCTCGTCGGCGTTGATGCCCACCATGGCCTCGCCCAGGTCCTCCGAAAGCTCGGCAATGAGCTTGGCATCGGTGAAGTTTGCCACGGCCTTGACGATGGCGGCTGCGCGCTTGGCGGGGTCGCCGCTCTTAAAGATGCCCGAGCCGACAAACACGCCTTCGGCTCCCAGCTGCATCATCAGCGCGGCGTCGGCGGGGGTCGCTACGCCGCCGGCGGCAAAGTTCACGACGGGAAGCTTACCCGTGGCATGGACCTCGCGCACCAGCTCGACCGGAACCTGCAGTTGCTTGGCTGCCTCAAAGAGCTCGTCGTCGCGCAGAGCAACAACGTCACGGATCTGCTTTTGGATCTTGCGCATGTGGCGTACAGCCTGGACGACGTCGCCCGTGCCCGGCTCGCCCTTGGTGCGAATCATCGTGGCGCCTTCGGCAACACGGCGCAGCGCCTCGCCCAGATCACGGGCGCCGCAGACAAACGGCACGTCAAACTGGGTCTTGTCGATGTGATAGACGTCATCGGCAGGGGAGAGAACCTCGGACTCGTCGATGTAATCGATCTCGATGGCCTGCAGGACCTGCGCCTCGACGATGTGACCGATGCGGCACTTGGCCATAACAGGGATGGAGACGGCCTCTTGGATGCCCTTGATCATCTTGGGGTCGCTCATGCGCGAGACGCCGCCTGCGGCGCGGATGTCGGCCGGAATGCGCTCGAGTGCCATGACGGCGCAGGCGCCCGCCTCCTCGGCGATGCGTGCCTGCTCGGGCGTGGTGACGTCCATGATGACGCCGCCCTTGAGCATCTGCGCGAGCTCGCGATTGAGTTTGACGCGATCGGCCTTGCTGGTCTGTTCTGCCATGGTTGCTCCCTTGGTTGGCATGTGCATTGCTTGACGGAACATCCTATCGGGGAGCTGGGTATGGCGAAATACTCAGTTTTCGAGATAATAACAAGGTCAGACTAATACCAGATTGAACGGTTCGATATGGTCAGGTGATAAACTCATGCTTGACTACAATTTGGAAAAACGCGGCGAAGCATCGCTCTATGAGTATGTTTACCAGCAAATTCGAGATGATATTGTTGCTGGCCGTATTGCGGCGGGGGAGCATCTTCCGTCTAAGCGCGCCTTTGCCAGTCATCTGGGAATCAGTGTCATTACCATCGAGAATGCATATAGCCAGTTACTTGCCGAGGGCTATATTTGCTCAATGCCACGTCGTGGCTACTACGCTTGCGAGCTTCCGGATGCACCGGTTTTGGCTTCGGCTGCGGAAGGCATCGACCGAGATGCCGCCTTTGCGGGTCCCAGCGCGCATGATGTCAACGGACAGGTCGAGCGATTCGATGCGCTTTCTTCTTCCGCTTTGGAGGCGGCGCGGCTTTGGCAAAGCGCACTACGGGCGACGCTGGCATCCGAAGATGAGCGCGAGATCTTTTCGCCCGCACCGGCGCAGGGCACCGCTCGGCTGCGACGCGCAATTGCTCACCATCTGCGTGGGACGAGGGGCATGAATGTCGACCCCGACAACATTGTTATCGGTGCAGGCGCCCAGCTGCTCGATACCATGTTGGTTCAGTTGCTTGGCGCTGACAAGGTGTATGCCGTTGAGGACCCGGGCTATTTGCGTCTGACGCGCATTTATCAGGCTATGGGCTGCCAAGTACGACATATCCCGTTGGATGATGAGGGCGTGGACTTGAGCATTCTGCAGAAAAGCGGGACCGATGTCCTTCACCTGATGCCGTCCCATCAGTATCCGACCGGCCTTGTGACGAGCATTGCGCGGCGCTATGCGCTTCTGAGCTGGGCCGCCGAGCGACCAGGTCGGTATCTCATCGAAGATGACTTTGATTGTGAGTTTCGCCTTGCCGGGAAGCCGATTCCCGCGCTCGCGTCGATCGATGCCGCCCAGTCGGTTATCTACACCAACACGTTTTCGAAGAGCCTTTCATCGGCGTTGCGTTTGGCGTACATGGTGTTGCCCGATGAGTTAATGGAGCGGTTTAGGCGCAACCTTGGTTTCTACGCCTCGTCGGTGAGCTCTGTTGATCAGGTCGCTTTGGCGCGTTTGCTGGAATCGGGTGATTACGAGCGACATGTGAACCGCGTGCGCGTTCGTGCTCGCGAGGCGCGTGATGGCCTGATGGCGCTTGTGCGGAAGGTATTTTCGGCAGGAGAGGTCTCGATCGAGCATGCAGACGCGGGCCTTTACTGTACCGTTGCCCTGTCCGAGGATGGGGCTGGGGAGAGTTTCGCGAAGGCTCTTGCTGACGCTCGTATTTCCTATGTCAACATCGCCGATTGCCTGTGGACGGGTGATCGGGCTTCGACTAAGAACGCTCCATCTCGCGTCCTTATTCAATACGACGACCTGAGCCCTCAGTCACTCATTGTTCTTCAAGAACGGCTGCAATAAGCCCACGAAAAAGGCCCGAACCATGCGGTCCGGGCCTTATCGAGCTAAAGATTATCTCTCAGGCAGTTGGCTTAGCCAAAGTAGCGCTTGAGCAGGCCGGCGAAAGCCTTGCCGTGGCGGGCCTCGTCGCGAGCCATCTCGTGCACGGTGTCGTGGATGGCATCAAGGCCAGCGGCCTTGGCACGCTTGGCAAGATCGGTCTTGCCGGCGGTGGCACCGTTCTCGGCCTCAACGCGCATCTCGAGGTTCTTCTTGGTGGAGTCGGTCACGACCTCGCCCAGGAGCTCAGCGAACTTGGCAGCGTGCTCGGCCTCCTCGTGGGCAGCCTTCTCCCAGTACAGGCCGATCTCGGGATAGCCCTCGCGATGAGCGACGCGCGCCATGGCCAGGTACATACCGACCTCGGAGCACTCGCCCTCAAAGTTGGCGCGCAGGTCGGCAACGATGTCCTCGGAGACGCCCTCCATCTTGGCGACGCCCACGACGTGCTCGGCAGCCCACTCGAGCTGACCCTCCTCCTGCTTCAGGAAACGAGAACCGGGAACGCCGCACTGGGGGCACTTAAAATCCTCGGGCAGCTGGTCGCCGTCGAACTCTTCCACATAACCGCAAACGGGGCAAACAAACTTCATGATTCGATCCTTTCGATCGATGGCGATTGCGCGCTCGTCCGGTCCCGTAAGGGCCCTCTCCGGACGTGCGTCTTGACGAGTTCTATTATCCATAAATGCAACCAAATGTGAAGCCTATTAGGAATGATTTTTAATAAAACAATTTTGAGATATGAAGATGTTGATTGATTAACGATTGGCAGGCCGTCTTTGACCGCCGCTGAGTACAATCGGGCGAGCAAATGTTGACCTATCAACAAATGAAGGAGTTTCCTTTATGCATCTAGCCCGTCGTGCCTGGTGCCGAACATATCAGACGGTTTTTCGCATTGCATTGCCGATCCTGCCCTATACCGAGCCGCGCATTTTAGAGCATGCCGAGGATGTGCCCGCGGTGCTTCAAAAGCGCTCGATCCAGAAGGTCCTTATCGTGACGGATCCCGGCATTGCCCGTCTGGGGCTCACGGCACCGCTCGAGACGGCGCTCGCATGCAGGGGGATTGGCGTTACGGTCTATGCCGAAACGCGTGCAAACCCCACGGTTTCAAACGTGGAAGAAGCGGCGTCCCTGTATCGAGAGAGCGCCTGCCAGGCCATTATCGGCTTTGGCGGTGGCTCGGCCATGGACTGTGCCAAGGGCGTGGGCGCACGCATTGCGCAGCCAAACAAGCCCATCAACAAGATGCGCGGCCTGCTGCGGATTCATCGTCGCCTGCCGCTGCTCATCGCCGTTCCCACTACCGCCGGTACGGGAAGCGAAGTCACGCTTGCGGCGGTAATTACCGATGACGGGACGCACTACAAATACCCCATTAACGACTTTGTGCTCATCCCGCGTTTTGCAGTCCACGACCCCGAGCTTACGTGCGGCTTGCCCGCTTCCATTACGGGGCAGACGGGCATGGACGCCCTGACGCATGCCGTTGAGGCCTTTATCGGGCGAAGCACCACGCCCTATACGCGCAAGATGGCGCGACAGGCGGTGCAGCTTATCCACGACAATTTGCTCGAGGCCTATGAGCATGGTGACGACATGCGCGCTCGTCGCAATATGCTTTCGGCGGCGTATAAGGCGGGCGTTGCGTTTACCCGCTCCTATGTCGGATATGTGCATGCCATCGCGCACAGTCTGGGCGGCCGATACGGAATTCCGCACGGTTTGGCCAACGCGATCATCCTGCCGCACATGCTTCGCGCTTATGGTGACGCCGCCGCCCCCAAGCTTGCCGATCTTGCTCGCATGGCGGGCATTGCGCCGGCTACCGCGCAGGATAGTCTTGCGGCCGAGGCCTTTTTCGATTGGGTCGACCGCATGAACGAGATCCTGGGAATCCCCAAATATGTCTCGGGCATTCGCCGCTCCGACATTCCCGAGATGGCGGCGCATGCCGATGCCGAGGCCAATCCGCTGTACCCCGTTCCGCTTTTGATGGACCGCTTGGAGCTCGAGCGTATGTACGAGGTCGTCGCGGGTGGTATGTTTGAGGACGAGAACTAGGAGGGTGCCATGAACACCGAGGAAATTGCGCGCATCGTCGGCGATCAGCGCACTTACTTTAAAACGCACGCTACGTTTGATGTTGATGCCCGACGTCGCGCGCTCGTGAGTTTACGCGATGCGGTACGGGCGCACGAGGCCGATATTGCCCATGCACTCAAGACCGATTTGGGAAAGTCGCATGACGAGGCATATATGTGCGAGATCGGCACGTCGCTTTCCGAGATTCGTCATCAGATCGCTCACGTGGCTCGATGGAGTCGTCCGCGCCTGCGTCCGTGTGACCTTGCCAACGCCGTGAGCGCGTGCAAAACGCAAGCCGTGCCCTATGGCGTCACGCTCATCATGGCTCCGTGGAACTACCCGTTTTTGCTGACGCTCGAGCCGCTCGCTGGCGCCCTTGCCGCGGGCAATACCGTGGTCATCAAGCCGAGCGCCTATGCTCCGGCATCGAGCGCGGTGCTCAGGCAAATCTGTGAAGAGGCATTTGATCCGCGCCTGGTGACGGTTGTCGAGGGCGGGCGCGCCGAGAACGAAGCGCTGCTCGATGAGTGCTGGGACAAGATCTTCTTTACCGGTAGCGTTCCGGTCGGCAAACTCGTCATGGAGCGCGCAAGTAAAAACCTTACGCCCGTGACGCTTGAGCTGGGCGGAAAGAGCCCCTGTATCGTGGATGCGACGGCAAACTTGAAGGTTGCGGCGCGGCGTATCGCCTTTGGTAAATGGCTCAACGTGGGGCAGACCTGCGTGGCGCCCGACTACCTGCTGGTCGATGCGCGCGTGCATGACGAGCTGCTGGACCTCATCAGGGAAGAGGCCCGCCGTATGTTTGGCGAGCATCCGCTCGATAACGAGGATTACGGGCATATCGTCAACGCCAGGCATTTTGCGCGCGTGCGTGGGCTGATCGATCCCGATAAGGTTGTGCTTGGAGGCACGGCGCGCGAGTCATCGCTCAAGATTGAGCCGACGATCCTAGACGGCGTGACCCCCGATGACGCCGTGATGCAGGAGGAGATTTTCGGCCCCATCTTGCCGGTGCTGACGTTTGAGAGCCTAGACGAGGCCGAGACGTTTATTACGGATCGTCCGACGCCGCTGGCTCTGTATATCTTTAGCCAGGATCGCGCAGTTCAGCAGCGCTTTGTGCGTTACGTGCCCTTTGGCGGCGGCTGCGTCAACGACACGATCATGCACTTGGCTACGAGCCATATGGGCTTTGGTGGCATGGGTGCGAGCGGTATGGGGCAGTACCATGGACGCGAGAGCTTCGATACGTTTAGCCACAAGAAGAGCATCGTGAACAAGGCAACGTGGCTGGACGTGCCATTCCGCTATGCTCCTTACGCAAGCTGGAAGCACAAGTTCGTGCGCATGTTTATGCATTAGAAAAGGGCGCAGGTAATACGAACAAGTGTTCCTATTACCTGCATTTTGCGTTAGACTACTGTTATGGAGCACGGATGGGCCAACTCCCTTTAGAAGGGATTTGGTATGAACGTAAGCGATGTTATTTCGTTATTGGCGTTGTTGATTGCGGCTATCGAACTCGGTCTGTTTATCGGCCGAATGAAATAGCCGCCCCCGCGTAAGCGAAGACGGCCACTTCTCACGATGAAAACGTGTATCGGAGTTGGCAAGACCCGCGGCAACGGGTGCCATCCGTGTTCCTATCTTATCTGCAAGCGTTCTGTCGCGCAAGCGTTGAGGCAAACGATTGAAGGACGCAGACAGGATGTATTTGTGTCCGCACGGGACCGTAGACTTCTCAATAAGGTTACACACCGGTTTATCCGGCCGTTAGAGGAGCTGCTATGTACGAGCCTTCGCGTGTTCTTCTGTCATTTCACATTGCAGGATTTCAGTATGCCGATGGCGCCTTGGTCTTGGGCGATCTTAAAGTGGGCGATAAGCTGACGCTGTGTGCCGAGCGCGATAATCCCCATGACCCTGAGGCGGTTGAGATTTATTACGGCAACACCAAGCTTGGCTATGTTCCGGGAAACGAGGTCGGCCCACTGTCCTTGATGATGTATTACGGCCACGAGGACGTATTTGAGGCTCGCGTGCAACAGGTTGCTCCCGAGCGCAGCCCGTGGCACCAGGTGCGCGTTGGCCTCTATGTGGTGGATGCTCGCTAGTCGGCAAGGGAGGCGGCCATGTTTGATGACGACGACCTATTCAATCTGACAGACGATTCGTTTGAGTGGGATCTGCTACTCGATGACGATGAGTTGGAGCAGGATCGTAGGAAACGGCAGGGCAAGAAAACTCAGGGTGACGCTTCGAAAAAGCAAGACAAACGCCGCCGCGGCCTGTTCGGCGGGCTCTTTGGCTAACCGCCGTATCGCTGTGTCTGTATACTTAGCACGAGTTTGACGCGTTGCGAAATGAGGGCATAGACGATGATGTGGTTTACCGCCGACCTGCACCTGGGCGATACGAATATCTTGCACGACATGGATCGGCCGTTTGATTCGGTCGAGGAGATGAACCGCAAGGTCATCGATGCCATCAATGAGTGCGTGGCTGCGGACGACCGCCTCTATATCTTGGGAGACTTTACGTATCGCTTGCCCATGGCGGAGGCGGTGCGCCTGTGCGAGCGTATCGAATGCCAGAACGTGACGCTCATCCGCGGTAACCATGACGGCGACTGGGAAGATTCCGACGTACCGCAGATTTGGGAAGACGTGCGCGATTACCTGGAGATTGCTCCCGGCTATGCCAAGGGCCATCGTCTGGTTATGAGCCACTACCCCATGCTCAGCTGGAACGGCAAGGCACGTGGCGCCATTATGCTGCATGGGCATATCCACAGCAGGGGTGACCGCGCCAACGCACGCAACCGCGATCGCGAGCGCCCTATCTTTCGCTACGATGTCGGTCTCGATGCCAACGAGTACAAGCCCGTAAGCCGCGATCAGATTCTTAGCTTCTTTGGGTTATAGGGCGCCAGAGCCACCACAAAGGGGACAGGCACCTTTGTGGTGGTTCTGGCGCCGTTGCCATTATGGCGGCGGCGCCTTTTTTGTCCGCGTGGCGCGGTAGAGTGTAGGCGGTTGAAATTTGCGTCCATCGAGGAGCTGCTATGAACGAGATCAAGTGCCCGCATTGCGGCGAAGTTTTTAAGGTCGATGCGTCCGGCTATGCGGATATCGTCAAGCAAGTGCGCGATGCCGAGTTCTCGCGCGATCTTGATGAGCGCGTAGCGGCGGCTCGACGCGAGGGCGAGCAGGCGCTGGAGCTTGAGCGTTCGCGTTCGGCGTCTGCCCTGCAGGAGGCGGAGTCTCAACGCGACGCTCAGCTTGTCGAGCAGAAGAACGCTGCGGCGCAGGAGTTGGCACAAGAGGTTGCCAAGCGCGATGCCGAGCTTGCCGAGCTGCGCGCCAAGCTCGAGGGCGCTTCCGCAGAGCGCGAGAGTGCAAGCCAGCGCGCGGCGGTTGAGGCCCGCGCCGATGCTCAAAAGGAGAATGCCGAGCTGCAGCGCGAGATCGATAGCCTGCGTGCGCAGCTTGGGCGCAAAGATGACGAAGCAAAGCTTGCCGAAGCCGCGGTACGCAATGCGACTCAAAATGACCTCGCCGCGCGCGATGCTCAGATTGCGGAGTTGCAGGCAAAGCTTGCCGCCGCAGATAAGGCTCAAGAAATGGCACTCGCAACTGCTGCGGCCGAGGCGCAGCGTAAGCTCGAGGCTGCGCAAAACGAAGCGAATCGTAAGCTTTCCGATTACCAGACAGAAGTGCGTGAGAAGTTCTCGAATGCTAAGACTCAGTCCGAGCGCGAGGCCGAGGGCCTTCGTGCACAGCTTCGTGAGCAAGAACTTTCTGCAAAAATGGAGCTGTCGAAGGCGGTCGCCGCGGCGGAACGAGAGCGCGATGAGGCACGTGCCAAGCTGACGAGCGAGCTGGCGGTGCGCGATTCTCGCGAGGAACAGGTCAAGGCGGCGCATGAGCTCGAGCTCGCGCAGGCCAAGCGCGCGAGCGATGACCTGATTCGCTACAAGGACGAAGAGATTGAGCGTCTTAAGGACATGAAGGTACGCCTGTCCACCAAGATGGTGGGCGAGTCGCTCGAGCAGCACTGCGAGACCGAGTTCAATCGCCTGCGCATGACGGCGTTTCCCAACGCGTACTTCGAGAAGGATAACGATGCGTCCGAGGGCACCAAGGGCGACTTTATCTTCCGCGAGTGCGACGCAAGCGGTAACGAGGTCATTTCGATTATGTTCGAGATGAAAAACGAGAACGACGAGACCGCGACCAAGCACAAGAACGAGGACTTCTTTAAGAAACTCGACCACGATCGCCGCCAAAAGGGCTGCGAGTACGCGGTGCTCTGCACGTTGCTCGAACCCGAGAGCGAGCTTTACAACGCCGGCATCGTGGACGTGAGCTATCGCTACGAGAAGATGTACGTGATTCGCCCACAGTTCTTTATTCCCATGATCACGCTTCTTCGCAACGCCGCCATGGGTTCGCTGCGCTATAAGCAGGAACTGGCGGAGTACAAACAGCAGAATATCGACGTCACAAACTTCGAAGCCAAGATGGAAAAGTTCAAGAATGATTTCGGTCGCAACTACGAGATCGCGAGCCGCAAGTTCCAAACGGCGATTGATGAGATCGACAAGACGATTAGCCATCTGCAGAAAACCAAGGAGGCGTTGCTGTCCTCCGAGAACAATCTGCGCCTAGCCAACAAGAAGGCCGACGATCTTACCATTCGCAAGCTCACGTGGGGCAACAAGACCATGAAGGCCGCGTTTGACGAGGCGCGCGGGGCTGCGACAGAGACAAACGATGAGCCAGCCGAGGCGGATTCGTATGAGGTCGAGGATACCGAGTAGGGGATAGCGTATCGCGCAAAAAGCGGGGTCGCTGGCGATGTTGCCAGCGA
>CALDBJ010000014.1 GCA_937937835.1 uncultured Collinsella sp. | reverse complement strand
CGCATGCAAAGAAGGCCACTTAATGTGGCCTTCGTCTTGCATAGGACTGTAGAGCAGCAAACGTAATGCCCGCCCGCCTCCGACCGACGGTCGAGTGAGATTACTTCGCAGCACCTGGGATTCCGTGGGAGGTTTTGGCGGTTTTGGCTCCGTTTACGATGGCGGTTTCCAGGGCCCTTACGGCGAGCATGCCCAGCAGGTCTAGGGGAACGGCGGCGCTTGCCTGGGCGCCCAGTTTGCCGCTGGCGAGGGTGTAGATGGTGTCGCCGTCGTTGGTGGTGTGTGTGGGGCGGATGGCGTGTGCGTAGGCGTCTGCGGCCATCTGGGAGACCTTGGTGGCTTGTGCCTTAGTGAGTTCCACGTTGGTGACGATGCAGCTGATGGTGGTGTTGGTGCGGTCGAGCGGCATCTGCATGGATCCGGCGGCGGCAAAGGCTGCGAGTTCCATGTCGACGATCTGGTCGCTATCGGCTGCGGCGCGCATGCCGGCGACCCACTCGCCGGTGAAGGGGTCGACAACGTTGCCGCAGGCGTTGACCGAGACCACGGCGCCCACCTTGATGGGGCCGAGTGCTACGGCGGCAGCTCCAAGGCCGGCCTTCATGCAGGTGGCAGGCCCCATGAGCTTACCCACGGTAGCGCCCGTGCCGGCGCCTACGTTGCCCTGTTCGAGCTTGGTGGGGGTGTGGTCGAGTGCTTCGCGCACGGCGGCGATGCCGGCCTCAATGTCGGGGCGCACGGTGGGGTTACCAAAAGCGAGGTCGAAGATACAGCTGGAGCACACGATAGGCACCTGCGTGGGGCCGACGGGAAGGCCGATGCCGCGGCTCTCAAGCTCGCGAGCGACGCCGCTTGCAGCCTCGAGGCCAAAGGCCGATCCACCCGAAAGGCAGACGGCGTGGACCTTGTCGACGGTGTTCTCGGGTCGCAGCAGGTCGGTTTCGCGCGATGCTGGAGCACCGCCGCGAACGTCAACGCCGCCGGTGGCGCCCTCGGGTGCCACGATTACGGTGCAACCGGTGCCGGCCTCCTCGTCCGTATAGTTGCCATAGCAAAAGCCATCGACATCGCAGACGTCAATGGCCTCGAGCAGTGTATCCATGTTTAACTCCTATCGGTTTTCCGCCGCGCCTTGTGCCCGGTCGGGATCCGTACGGTACGCCAAAATTGTAGGCGCCGGGGGATACCCAGCGCCAGATGCAATTACGAGAGTTTTTGAATCGCGCGCGCGACGCGGGCGATGGGTAGGCCCACCACGTTATAGAAGTCGCCCGAAATATCGTGCACGAGCATGCGTCCTCCTGTGCCCTGAATGCCGTAGGCGCCGGCCTTGTCCATGGGCTCACCCGAGGCGACGTAGTGCTCGATCTGCTCGTCGGTGAGCTCGTAGAACGTCACGTCGGTCACATCGACAAAGGACAGGCTTTCGGCGGCATGCGGGGCGGCCGTATCGCCTGCCTTAACGATGCAGACGCCGGTTGCGACCTGGTGCGTGCGGCCCGAAAGCTCACGGAGCATAGTGCGCGCCTCGTCCTCGGTTGCCGGCTTGCCCAGAATCTTGCCGTCAAAGGTGACGATGGTGTCGGCCGCGACCGTCAGCTCATTGGGCTCGGCATACTCGGCAGCAACGGCAGCCGCCTTGGCGCGTGCCAAGCGCTCGACAAGCGTGAGCGGGGGCTCGCCATCAAAGGGCGTTTCGTCGATATCCGCGGGAATCACGCGAATGTTGTAGCCTGCCTCGCGCATCAGCTCTATGCGGCGCGGCGATTGCGAAGCCAAAATCATAGTTGGATGCCCTCGGCGACCTTCTCGACGGCCTTGTCGCCGGCGAGCGTGCGCAGCAGCTCCAATGCAAAGGGGAGGGACTGTGCCATGCCGCTGGCAGTGATGATGTTGCCGTCTTGCGTGACCTTCTCGCCGGTATAGGCGCCTTCGGGGAAGCTTTTCTCAAAGCCAGGGAAGCACGTGGCATGGCGCCCCTCGAGCAGGTCGAGCTCGCCTAGGATAAACGGGGCGGCGCAGATGGCGGCGACGTGCTTGGTTGCGGCGAACTCGCAGACCACGTCGCAGACACGCTGATCGGCGCGCAGGTTGGTGGCACCGGGCAGGCCGCCGGGCAGCACGACGCAGTCGTACTCGTCAAAGTTGATCTCATCAAAGAGCGCATCGCAGGTCACGGGGATCTGCAGCGAGCTTACGACCTCACGCGTGGGCATAATCGAGACGAGCGTGGCACGCACGCCGCCGCGACGCATGACATCGACCATGGTCAAGCATTCAATAGTTTCAAAGCCATCGGCGGCGAGAACGGCAACGCTGGGCATGAGGGTTCCTTTCATAGGCGGCATACAATTAGCCGTCTTATACCCCGAAGACCTCCGCTTGCCACGCTCGATTTCCCAATGATTTTCTGAGCAATGATTAAGCGGCTAGTTGCGCCTAAGGTGGACGACGGTCTCGCAGTGGAAGGTTTGTGGGAACAGGTCGACTGGCGTGATCTTTACGGGGGAGAAGGTGCCTTCTTCGACAAAGCGTTTGAGATCGCGCGCCAGGGTGGCCGGGTCGCAGCTCACGTAGGCGACATCGCGGGCACTCGTGCTGGCGATAAGGCCGATCGCCTCGGGGGCGAGGCCTGCGCGCGGCGGGTCGACCACCAAGATGTCGGCATCCTGGTCGGGGAACTCGCGCACCGCGTCTCCGCCAATGACGTCGACGTTATCAAGCTTGTTGATTTCCAGGTTACGGCGTAGATCGCGCACGGCGGGGCCGTAGGCCTCGACGGCAGCGACAAAGTCGCAGCGGCGGGCGAGCGGCAGGGTAAAGGTGCCGGCACCGCAGTACAGGTCCACGGCAAGCTCGTCTTCCTGCGGGTCGAGCGCTTCCATGACAAGATCGATCAAAATCTCGGCACCCTTGGTGTTGACCTGGAAAAAAGACGGGGCAGACAAGCGCATCTGATCCTCGGCGATATTCTCGGTCCATGAGCCCTCTCCGGCGAGCATTTCGACCTTGGAGACACGGCGGGCCTTCTTTTCGCCCTTGCTCATCACGCGTACGATGCTCGTAGGATGAGCGGCGTCCGCCAGCACGCGGGAGACCTGCGAGCGCGGAAAAGAGCCTGTGGGCGTCCAGAGTGCGACCTCGAGTGCCTTGGTGCGGCGCGATGCGCGAATGCCCACGCGTTCGAGCCCCAAGTCATGGCTGCCGCTTAGATAGTTGAGTGCGCCGACGACCGATTTGAGTGCCTTCGGGAAGCGCTTATCGAACAGCGGACACATATCGACGGTCACGATTTTGCTGGGGTCGACACCGTGCATGCCAAGGCGCACGCGACCGTTGACGACGGTCGGTTCGAGCTCGATTTTATTGCGGTAGCCCCAGTCGTCCTTGGTGTGGCAGATGGGCTGTACCAACTCATCTGCCAGCTCAGGAGCGAACTTGCCGATGCGCTCGAGCGTGGAGCGCAGGTTTTGCTCCTTGGCGGCGAGCTGTGCCGTGCGTGAGAGATTGCCCCACGAGCAGCCGCCGCAGATGCCCACGAAGGGGCAGGGAGGCTGAATGCGATTGGGGCTTGGCTCCAGAATCTCGGTGGTGCGGGCGCGCATGAATGACTTGCCGTCCTGTACGACCTCGGCCTCGACGGTGTCGCCTGCCACGGCACCCTGCACAAAGACGGCCTTGCCGTTGTCGGCGTGCGCCAGCCCGTCGGCGCCGTAGGTCATCGATTCTATAGTGAGCTTCATATCCCTGCCTGTCATTCGCGTTGTTGTTCGCACCATGGTAGCAGGGAAAAGCGCCCCGCATCCGAGGCTTTCCTCAAATGCGGGGCGCTTCTACAAACTGCTTCTACAAACGACTATTTCGTCTTGCCGGTAATGAGCGTCTTAAGACCCAGGCCGATCAGACCCAGGCCCATGCGCACGCGGCCGGGGCGATGGCGCTCGATGGCCTTGGTCTTGCCAGCGGGCTTATCGCGACGGGCGCTCGTCTCGGGTGCGGGCTTGGTGACCTGCGGATCGGGCTGAGGTGCAGGTGCAGGCTCGGGCTCAATGACGGTCGCCTGGACCTCTTGGACCTTGGGTGCTACTGGCTGCGGCTCGGCCTCGGAGGCAGGTTCCGCCTCAATGACGGGCTCGGGCGCGGCCTCGGCGTTGCGATAGGCGCGCTCCAGCAGGGCTTCCTGTGAGTTGAAGGGTTTCTCACCCTCTGCACGCTCCACGGGGACCCAGGTGCCGTCGCTCGTGAGGCTGCGGGCCTTCACGTTGTCGCGCAGCTGCATGCCCATGTACTCGTGCACCAGGGCGCGGCAGGTGGGGTCGAGCACGGGGAAGGCAATCTCCACGCGGTGCTCGGTGTTGCGCGTCATCATGTCTGCCGAGCTCAGGTAAATCATGTCCGAGTCCACGCCGAAAGCATAGACGCGCGCGTGCTCCAAAAAGCGTCCGACGATGGAGCGGACATGCACGTTCTCGGTCTTGCCCGGAACACCGGGCTTGAGGCACGAGATGCCTCGGATGATCATGTCTACGCGCACGCCGGCACACGATGCCTCGGCGATCTTGTCGATAACCTCGCGGTCGGTCAGCGAGTTGAGCTTAAAGAACACGCGGGCGGGCTCGCCGGCAAGGGCGCGCTGGATCTCGCGGTCAAGCCCGCGCATGATGAGCGGTTTCAGTCCGACGGGCGCCACACCCAGGAAGCGGTAGTCGCCGCGCAGGTTGCCCAGCGACAGGTTGCGGAAGAACAGGTTGGCGTCCTCGCCGATGCCGGGATGGGCTGTCATGAGCATAAAGTCGCTGTAGAGTTTGGCCGTCTTCTCGTTAAAGTTGCCGGTGCCCAAAAGCGTGAGGCGGGTGAGCGCCATGCCCTCGCGATAGGTGAGCTGGCAGATCTTGGAGTGGCATTTAAAGCCCTCGGAGCCGTAGATGACGGTGCAGCCGGCCTCTTCCAGGCGCTCGGCCCACTCGATGTTGTTCTGCTCGTCAAAGCGCGCGCGGAGCTCCATGAGCACCGTGACCTCTTTGCCGTTCTCGGCGGCATCGATCAGCGACTCGCACAGGCGGCTCTGCTTGGCCACGCGGTAGAGCGTGATGCGCAACGAGATGCACTCGGGGTCATAGGCGGCCTCGTGCACCAGGTCCAAGAACGGGTTCATGGCCTCATAGGGATAAAAGAGCAGCTTGTCGTGCTGCAGCACCTGCTCGCGGATGGAGCGGGTCATGTCGATGGTGGGGTTGGGCTGCGGCTTAAACGGCGTAAAGAGCAGCTCGTTGCGCAGGTGCTCGGGAATCTTGCCCTCAATGCCAAAGACGTAGCCCAGGTTGAGCGGGATATCGCAGGTAAAGACCGAGCGACGCGAGAGCTCGAGCGCCTTGCGGATAGTCTTGAGCGTTGGCTTTTCGAGCGAGCCCGATACGGCGAGCACCACCGGCTGCAGGCGCAAGCGTTTCTTGAGGATGCGCTTCATGTGCTGGCGGTAATCCTCTTCTTCCTCGACGCCCTCGCCGTCCGGGTCGATATCGGCATTGCGGGTGACGCGGATCAGCGCGCGATCCAGCGGCTTATAGGAGCCAAAGCAGCTGTCCAGGCAGGCGAGGATGACGTCCTCGAGCAGAATGTAGGAGTAGGTGCCGGTGGGCGAGGGGATCTCGACCACGCGGTTCATCGAGGCGGGAATCTCGATCAGGCCCAGCAGGCTCTCCTCGTCGGTGACGCCGTCCAGGCCGCACGCCAGGTAGAGCGCGCCGTTGCGCAGGTTGGGGAAGGGGTGGCGCGGGTCGATCACCAGCGGTGAGATGACCGGCGATACGTAGGCCTGGAAGTAGCGGGTTACAAAGGTGCGCTCCTCGGGCGTAAGCGAATCGATGCGGGCGCGGTGAACGCCCAAGGTATCGAGCTTGCCCTCGATGTTCTTAAAGATGGACTCCCAACGGGTAAGGAGCCCGGGCAGCTCTGCCATGACAGCATCGACCTGTTCGGAGGCGGTCATATTGCTCTTGTTATCGACAGGCTGTTTTTTGAGTTCTGCCAGGTCGGACAGGCCGCCCACGCGTACCATAAGGAATTCGTCGAGGTTTGACTCGAAGATCGAGACGAATTTAAGGCGCTCGAACAGCGGCACGGACTCATCAAAGGCCTCGTCGAGCACGCGGTTGTCAAAGCGCAGCCAGCTGAGCTCTCGATTTTGCGTGTACGAGAAGTCGCGCGGCGGCTTGCGCAGCTTAGCGGCCTTTTGCTTCTTTTCGATTTTGCTCGGCATATGCATCTGTCCGTTCAGTCCCTACAGGGGACGGTAGCCTAACACTATTCTTTATTGTCTCAATTTAGCCGACCTATGGCACGGACGTATCGCGCGAACGGTATCTTTACCTACTTCTTACGCTGACGAACCGAAGAACTAACGTCCGGTGTTTTGAACAAGCGACCTATATTCTCACTCAACTGGTGAGAATATATGAATAAGAATGATATATCGCTGAATATCATCGAATACGGACAGAAACGTGAACAAGCATCAGTTATATACATAAAACCGTTTTACATATGCAGTTCTGAATCATGAATTCATACCTATAAATAGAGATTATTTTTAAGAAAAAAGAGCGTTTACCTTAGAAAAGGTACTTTAGAACGCCGAAGTGCATCATGGGGGAATCATATGCGATATACCGTTCATCGCACTTTGCTGACCGTTCGGGGGCGAGGTGGAATTGCGGGTGGTTTTTGGATATAACTAGAGCTGTCAGCAAGCAGCGTCCCATACGGAGGGGCGCT
>CALDBJ010000013.1 GCA_937937835.1 uncultured Collinsella sp. | reverse complement strand
AAGCATGTAACCATAACTCCCCTCGTTGCAAGCAGGATATCCGCACCCGTAACAGTCATGTTTTCGGATACCCACGTCACTACTTGACCATAGATTGATGCAGCGATACGCTTTGAACGTGTTCAGTGAACAGGTTCAATCAGATCGTGCCACTCAGAAGCAGACGACACGCAATAAGGTTTTAGATGCCGCCTATGCCCTTTTTGCGTCAGCTGGGTACGCAGATACAAATGTGCGCGCCATCGCACAGAAGGCCAACGTCAGCGTTGGAACCGTTATGAATGTCGGGAGCAAGCAGTCGTTATTAATTCAAACCATCGGACATCGAATCACCATGATGCACGATGAGCTCCGCGGACAATCAGACAACCTTATCGACGTTCTCGCTCCGTTCCTGAAAATGTTTACTGGTCAGGAAGAACTATCAAAAGCGTATGGCGCCGCACTAATTACCCAAGGAAGCAACGGAGAGACACTCAAGGAGCTTCGAACTCTCTTGGTAGATGAAATCGTTTTGCGCCTGGGCAACATGCTCCCTAAAGATGATGCTCAAGAGTTCGCGACAATCCTTTACAACATCTATCTTGGCTTACTTCTTGGCTGGGCTGCCGGTGCATACGACACCGACGAACTATCCACTCACGCCAACAGTTCCATCTCCCGTCTTAAAATCGCGTACGAAGTAAACTAATGATTCTCGAATCTTCACCTGCTTGGCCCTCCATCATTCTTGCAGCCATTTTGTTCGGAGACGCGGCACTCTCACTCAAACCCCCAGCATTCATCGAGGTCTGCCTCAGAGGAGTACGACTCCCTGCAGAGTGGTGGTGGACGCTTATCGTTATCAAGCTCCTAGCCGCAAGCGGGCTCATTATTGGGCTCTGGATACCAGGCATTGGAATAGCGACGATGGTTGGAGTCATCGCCTACTTCTGCGCTGCCGCAATCGCACATATCCGAGCCCATTTTCTAGGTAGCGAGTTTTGGGTGAATTGCTTAGGTATGCTCACGATCTCGCTAGGCGCTCTCATTGCAACACTACTGATAGCCTGAGACCGCCAATTAACAGATTGCGTCCGCCCATTGGGGAGCGTCATTGCCCGCGCAGAGCAACCTACCGCGGGGTGTTGGTGACCCGCTGGCCGCCTACCGCCTCGCCGGTCTGCTCAACGGGTATGGGTAGCCTACCGGGGAGCAGGAAGCGGCTGCGGCGACCGCACTTCGTGTGCCGACAGTATGAGAAAGCCCCAGCCGATTGTGAACTGGTCCCGACAGTTGGACTGGTTTAATTCTAGGCGGTGAGGGGTTTAAGGGCCTGCTTCCGATATTGCATCGGGGTCAGGTCCAGGTGACTTACAGTGCCGGTGTAGGAAACATAGGGCCTGCGCTGGTGGAGCTTGGCCCGTAGATCCATCTGGTGCATGAGTTTGTCAATCAGTTTGTGGTTGACCACCCAGCCTGGCTACGTAGGTCAGGCAGGACCCTCGTGTGGTCGTAGCGATGTTTGTTTCGCTTGAACCCGTCCTGGATCGCCTGCTTGAGTGCCGCGTGCGTGTCCGGCTTGCTGAGTCGTTTTGGCGGTAGAAGAATGTCGTATGGCGCATACCTGCTGCTTCGAGGAGGTACTACCAGCGGTGTTGCGACGTGAGGATGACAATCGCCTGGACCTTCAGGCGCGTCCCTGGCTCCTCAAGTCCCGCAATTTTTTTAGATAAGCGCTGTCCGCTTCCAGTCGCGCTACCTGACGGCGCAGCTTGTCTTCCTCGGTGAGAACCTTCGGTGCGGCTGAGTCTTTGGGCCTGCCATGTCATTGACACCGTCGGTAGAGCGCGCGATGCGCACTTCGACACCCTGACTCTGTTTACAGCGCGCTGGTGTCCCATGACCTGGCCAGAACA
>CALDBJ010000012.1 GCA_937937835.1 uncultured Collinsella sp. | reverse complement strand
CGACCCCGCTTCGTTTCGTTCCAGTATGTTCGGCTAGTCCTCGAGCAGGTCCTCGATAAAGCCGACGCGGTAGTTTTTGAAGATGACCTCGCCGCCGTCTTGCGTGGCGTCCAGATCGACATCGCCCATGATGCCAAAGTCGTGGTCGCCATCCTCGTCGGCAAAGATCTGGTGCACGTGCCATACGTGCGCGGTCTTCTCGTCGGACTCGTCAATGGAAAACATCGCGGCGCTGCGGGCATCTCCGTCGGTGAGGATTTCCTCGTGCTGCTCGTGGTAAGCGTCGAGTGCTTTTTGCCAGCGGATCTCGCTCATGCCCCAGTCGTCGTCGAGCTCGCCCAGGTCGCGAACGTGCTCGCGAGCGGCAAGGGTCACGCGGCGGAAGAGCGCGTTGCGCACCAACAGCGTGCAGCCGCGGCGGTCCGCCACGACCTCGTCGATGCCCTGCGGCGGCGCGGCGTCGAGGGCTGCCGGGTTGCCGGCGTTCTCCCACTCGTCCACCAGGCTCGAGTCCACCGAGCGCACCACAAAGCCCAGCCACGAGATAATGTCGCGCAGGCGCTCGTCGCGCTTCTCGATGGGCACGGTGCGGTCGAGTGAACGGTAGGCCTCGGCTAGGTAGCGCAGCAGAATGCCCTCGGAGCGGGCGATGCCGAGCTTTTGAATGTAGCCCTTAAAATCGCTCGCGCTTTCCAGCATATCGCGCAGGACGCTCTTGGGAGAGAGCTGATAGTCGTTTGCCCAGGGCACTTCCTGGCAGTACTTGTCAAAGGCGGCGTCGAGCAAATCCTCGAGCGGCTTTTCGTATGTGACGTCTTGAATGCGCTCCAAGCGCTCCTCATACTCGACGCCGTCAGCCTTCATTTCGGCCATCGCGCGGTCGCGCGCAGCGCGCTCCTGTGCGCGCAGCACCTGCTTGGGGTCCTCGAGCGTTGCCTCGACCATCGAGATCAGATCCATGGTATAGGTCTCGCTCTCGGGATCGAGCAGCTCCAACGCGGCAAGCAAGAACGGCGAGAGCGGCTGATCGAGCGCAAAGTCCTCGGGCAGATCGACCGTCAGTGCATAGTCAATGTCTGGTGCGGCGTCAGTCGGGGCGTCGGGTGCGGGCGGCACCTCGGTGCGAACGACGACGCCGGAATCGATGAGTGTGGCGAAGATTTCATCGGCGCGAACCTCGAGCTTGGCCTTTTCCTCGGGGGTCTGCAGGCTCGTCTCGATGAGGTCGTGTACGCGGGCACGGGCGTCGCCGCCCTGCTCGACCACGCTAATCACCATGGAGTGCGTGATGCGCAGGCGCGGCTTGAGCGTCTCGGGCTGCGTCTCAATCAGACGCTCAAAGGTCTGCTTGTTCCAGGTGACAAAGCCCTCGGGGGGCTTCTTCTTTTTAATCTTGCGGAGCTTCTTGGGGTCGTCACCCGCCTTGGCCATGAGCTTGGCGTTCTCGATCTCGTGCTCCGGGGCCTCGGCGATGACCATGCCCTCGGTATCGAAGCCCGAACGGCCGGCGCGACCGGCAATCTGATGGAACTCGCGGGCGCGCAGACGACGCATCTTGTAGCCATCGAACTTGGTGAGTGCGGTGAGGACCACGGTGTGGATGGGTACGTTGATGCCGACGCCGAGCGTATCGGTGCCGCAGATGACAGGCAGCAGGCCCTGCTGCGCCAAGCGCTCGACCAGCAGACGATAGCGCGGCAGCATACCGGCGTGGTGCACGCCGACGCCGCAGCCAAGCAAGCGCTTGAGGATCTTGCCAAAGGCCGTCGAGAAGCTCGTGCCTTTGGCGGCTTCCTTAATGGCCTCGCGCTGCTCCTTGCTGGCGATGCCAAAATTGGCGAGCGACTGTGCCGTCGCAAGGGCGGCATCTTGGCTAAAGTGCACGATATAGAGCGGGGCCTCGCCGCGGCGCATGGCGAGCTCGACCGTGCCCTCGAGCGAGGTCGTCACGTAGTCGTAGCTCAGCGGCACGGGGCGTGGGGCGTCGACAACCAAGTCGCAAGCAGCGCCGGTGTGTTCCTCGAGTGAGGCGGCGATGGCGGTGACATCGCCGAGCGTGGCGCTCATGAGCATAAACTGCGTGTGGGGCAGGGTGAGCAGCGGCACCTGCCAGGCCCAGCCGCGGTCGGGGTCGGCAAAGTAGTGGAACTCGTCCATGGCCACGCAGCCCACGTCGGCGCCCTCGCCCTCGCGCAGTGCATCGTTGGCAAGGATTTCGGCCGTGCAGCAGATGACGGGCGCCTTGGTATTGATATGCGTATCGCCGGTGATCATGCCGACGTTATCGCGGCCGAGTACCTGCACCAGATCGAAGAACTTTTCGCTGACCAAGGCCTTGATAGGGGCCGTGTAATAGCAACGCTTGCCCTGTGCCATGCCCATAAAGAGCATGCCCAGCGCGACGAGCGATTTACCCGATCCGGTCGGTGTTCCCAAAATGACGTGATCTCCGGCGGCTAGGTCCATGAGGGCCTCTTCCTGGTGGTCCCACAGCTCAATGCCGCGATCGCTTGTCCATTCAAAGAAGCGTTCGAAGGCTTGCTCGGGCGTGAGCCATGGTTCGGGCTCACTGCCGTCCTCGGGCTCCCACCAGGTGGGGGAGAGCGCGCCGAGCGAGCCGAACTCTGCCTCGGTTCCCGTGCCGCCCGAGAATGAGCTGGCGGCCCCGGCGCCGGAGACGGTGCTGGTGGCGGTATCTGTCGTGGTCTGTGCCATGTGGTTGCTTTCTCTCGCGATTGTCCGCCAACTATTATGGCGTAGCGGCGGCGCGGGGTGCCAGCGCGCGAGAAAATGCAGGAAATGGGCGTTCTGCCCAGCCGTTTGGTGCAGTTGTCGGCTAAGTGAGTAGACTTTTTGCGATGTCGCGAGCACATGGCTTTTGCGCAAGGGCTCTATCTGCGGTTTTAGTTTTCGTTATGCGGGTTGTGCTTGGCTATTGCAAAAAAGTCTACTCACTTAGGTTTGAGGGTCGTTCGCTGGCGCCTATTTTCACTTGTTTGCCGACGCCGCGACCATCAGAAGCCCCTAGGACTCCTGCGGCAGGCGTTTTTTGCCTTTGCGGGCGCGGTTTTTAAAGTTCTCGACGGCTTCTTCCATGCCCAGAGGTACATAGGTGAGCTCATCGAGGTTATCGGGCAGGTAGCAGGCTAGGCTTTGCTCCTGCGCGCGGCCCGCCGCGAGCTGTTCATCGCTGGGCTGCGCTCCAGGCGTGGCGCAAATGCCATAGACGGCGGCACCCATCTCGCGCGTGCGGCGCTCGTATTCGGTCTCGGGATGCTCGGGATGGTCGCGGCGGACGTCGTCGCTTACCCAAAGCGTATCGTAGCCGGCCGCGGCAAACTGTCCCAGGGCGTAATCGCGCAACGGCTTGCTATCGGTGCGCAGTGTGACGGTAGCGCCGGCTGAAAAGAGCGGGCGGTAGAGCATCAGATGGTCGACATGGACGAGTCGTTTTTTAGCGTACTTGGCCTTGGGCTGCGGCGTGGGAAAGTTAATGGTGATGGCATCGAGCTCGCCTGCGGCAAACAGCTGTGGCAGCGATGCGGCGCCTCGGGGCAGGACGAGTGCGTTGGATAGCCCCTGTTCGCAGATTTTCTGCGCGGCATAGGCGATGCAGATGGGCTCCTGGTCCATGCCGATAAAGAGGGTGTCGGGCTCGCGGTGGGCGCGCTCGACCAGATAGGTTCCCTTGCCACAGCCAAGATCCAGGTGAAGGTGTTCGAAGGGCTTGCTGCCAGCTGGCGCGCAAGCCTCGCGCCAATCTCCGGCATAAGCCTCGGGGTTCGTCTCGATCGCATCGGCGTAGCGCTCCAGGCGCTCCTCGAGCACAAAGTTCTTAGGCGTGCGAACGTGGACGGCTCTCATGAGGCTCCTTGGTCATAAGTATGGAACGCATAGCTGCACGTTCCGTCAATGGATTGAAAAAGGGCGGGCATAGTTTGCCCGGAAGATGCGGTGCGGCTCGGCGGCGAGTCGTCGATGCCTACAGGCGCTTGAGAATCACATAGCGGTTGAGCTCGCCGCTGCGACCGTCGGCATGGAAGCGCTCAAGCTCGCGCACGGGAACCTCGCCGCTCTTGTAGAACGTACGGACGCCGCGCACCAGGTCGGTGATCTGCTGATCGTCAAAGTGATGGCAATAGCGGTAGGCGTGGCGGTCGTTTTGCCAGCCAATGAGGTGGTCACCGGCTTCAAACTGCGCGGAATCGTAACCCTCAAACGGCGGGGTGAGCTCGGCGCGGGCCTCGGCGCGAACAGCCTTGCGCGCCATGCGCTCGTCGTTCATAAACTCCCAAAAGCTGATGGCGATGATGCCGCCTGGGCGCGTCTGGCGCACCAGGGCGTCGAGCACGCGTACGCGGTACTCGCACGACGGCACGTGGTGCATAAATCCAAAGCAGACCGAGATGTCGGCGAGCGGGGCGTCGAAAAGCACGTCGGGTGTCTCGGCGGGGTTGAGCTTCATGAGGGCGTCGAGCACATCGAGTTCCTGGAAGCGCAGGTTGGGAATGCGCAGGGCGTGGCCATGTGCATCGATAGCCAAATCTTGACACGAGTCGACACCATAGAACTCAAACGGGCAACTGGCATCTGCCGAGGGGTTTGCGCCGTTGACGCCCTTGGCGGCGAGTGCGCCGCCGGCGGCAAAGTTTTCGAATCGCATATTGCCGCAGGCAAGATCGAAGACGCGGACGGGATGCTCGATCGTGGCGACGTCGAGCTGTTCGAGCGCAATGTCCATGGTGCGCACCCAGCCGGGCCACGGGGCCTGGCGCGTATCGGAAAAGGAGGCGGAGTGCTCGCGATAGAACGTATTGTTGAGCTGGATGAGCGATGAGGCGAAATCGCGGTTCACGGCGCGGAACTCCCTCCGTTGGCGGTGCGGAATAAACAGTACGACCATACTACCGTTAACGCCGCAACGGGGACAACCGAGCCGTGGGTCATTGCTTTGTTTGGACACATTTCCGCAGCTCATATGTGCCCGCAACCGCCGGTTGTCAAAAATCTCACTCGAATAGGTGGCATGCTTTTGGCGGTGGCGGATAGATTTTTAACTGTGCAAGGCGCCTTAAGAACAAATATGGTCCGGCGGCACGGCTGGCATCACATAGGAGGAACCATGAATGTAGAAACTGCGCAGCGGCTCGCCGACCTTCGTCGCAGCAAGGGTTTTAGTCAAGAAGGGCTGGCGCGAAAGCTGGGGCTGTCGCGCCAGGCAGTCAGTAAATGGGAGCGCGCGGAGAGCTCGCCCGATACCGAGAACCTAATCTCGCTCGCCAAACTCTATGGCGTGAGCCTGGACGAGCTGCTCAACCCGAGCGATGAGATCGAGGACGATATCGAGTTTGAGAACGAGGACCGCGCCCGTCAGCGCGAGGCCGAGGCGGCAGAGCGTGCTCGCACCCATGAGGCGGCGGCGCGCGCTACCGAGGCGGCAACGCAGGCAAGTGATGCCGCGGCCAAGGCGGCGCAGGCGGCAAGCTGGAGTGCACAGGCCGCCAATGCCGCTACGGCGCAGGTGACGAGTGGCGGCGCAGTTGGCTCGACTCCGGTGAAGGGCCCGTTCCAGTCGTTCCCGTATTGGGCCGTGTGCTGGCTGCTGTTCTTTTTGCTGATGTTCCTGTTTGGTGCCGGCCCCTTTGCCGCGCTGATCTTCTTTACGATCCCCATCTATCACTGGGTGGCGCGTGCACTCGATGGCGATTGGGCGCGCGGTGATATTCAGGTTGGTTCGGCGTCGGTGGCGGTCGAGGCCCAGGGGAAGGATGCTTCTGCGGAACCTGATGCTGACGTGGCTACCGCGGCCACCGCTGAGCCATGTGCCAAAGAGGGTGACGAATGATGAAGCTTTCGCATGAATCCAAGCTACGCCTGGGCGTCGGCATCGGAGCGTTTGTGCTCATTGTTGGGCTTGTCTTTGGCGTTTCGCGGACATTGATTCATTTTGATGGTCCGTGGGATCTCGACGATGTTGTATCCGGCTTGTCTGGTATGGACGATGCGCTTGACGAGGACGACCTTTTGGATAGCGGTAACTATTCCGCTCGGCCTCAACAGCTTTCGAGCGAAACGTTTGATGCCGACGCGTTCACATCGCTTGACTTGGACGTGACGTCGGGCACGGTCGAGGTCAAACACGTCTCCGGCGGGCCAGTGCGCGTGATTGAAAGCGGTCGCGTGGCAACGGGGACCGTTGCCTTCGATGCGGCAACCCAGAACCTGGCCGAAATCAAGGGCTCTACGCTCAAGATTCGCCAGTTCGATTGCGATGACGAGCGCGCCATTGACCGCACGGTTACCGTCGAACTGCCGCGCAAAGTTGCCGATAACATGGTGGGCATTACAGCGAATGTAGGATCGGGTGATCTGACGGTCGCGGGCATTGCGTGTCATGATCTCAACCTGACTCTGGACTCGGGAGACGTTGAGTTTACGGGCACCGTGACCGATACCCTGAATGCCGAGGTCGGTTCGGGCGATGTGACGTTCGAGCTTTACCCGGCCCCCACGAAGTCGATGGACGTGAGTGTGGGCTCGGGCGATGTGGAGATGACGGTTCCGAACTCGACGGGCTTTAAGGCGAGCCTCACCTTGGGCAGCGGCGACTTCGAGAGCGATTTCCTTCCGCTTGGCTACGACGGCGAGACCATTTTGAATCTTGAATTCGATAACGGTGACAAGTCTGCCACGTATCGTTTTGAGGTCGGTTCGGGCGACATGTCGTTTGATTCGGAGTATTGAGGCAGACGAAAGCCTAGGCGAAGATATAGACGCGCTGTTTGATGAAGGCGCCGAAGCCGAGATCGGCTCCGGCGCCTTTGCCTTTACAATGGGGGCATGGAACAGATTATTTTGAACATACTCGAGGCCCTGCATCGCGGTGAGACCGTGGACGACAAGGCACTCGTCAAACTGATACATGCCGAGGCGCGCCGCGAGGGCGCCGACAAGCGCGACCTGGCCAAGCGTCGCCTGCTGCCGTTTTACCAGCGGGTGAAGCGCGAGGAACCGGCGCGTTGGGCTGGGTGGAATGTCGATGCCGAGCTGGAGCGTCAGCTGCTGCAGGTACTACGCATGAAGCCGCGCCGCACAGCTTCGGGCGTGGCGACGATTACTGTCATCACCAAGCCATGGCCGTGCTCGGGCGATTGCCTGTTTTGCCCTAACGACCTTCGCATGCCTAAAAGCTACCTGCATGCCGAGCCAGCGTGCGCCCGTGCGGAGCAAAACTGCTTCGATCCATATCTGCAGGTGAGCGCCCGTTTGACGGCGCTTTCGCAGATGGGGCATGCGACCGATAAGATCGAGCTCATTGTGCTTGGCGGTACCTGGAGCGACTATCCGGAAGGCTATCAGACATGGTTTATGTCGGAGCTTTTCCGTGCGCTCAATGACGATGCCGTCGCCGGCGTGGCGGCAAACCCCATGTTGGCGCGTCCGGGCATCAGTCGTGCCGAGGCGGGGCGCCTGCTCGATGACGCTCCCGCCGATGCCCTGCCGCCCGTGGTAGCGGAGCGCCGCGAGCGCTATCGGGCTGCCGGCATTGCGACAGACGAGGTCGAGCTTGCTGCCGGCGTTGCCGACGAGCAAGGGCGTGTGGATGCTGCCGTGGGCGGCTATAACCGCGCGGTGCGTCGTCTGTACGGTTCCGGTACGCCGTGGGGCGAGGTCGCCGAGTGGCAGACGGCCACGATGGAAGAGCTTGAGCGCCAGCAACGAATCAACGAGACGGCGAAGCATCGCGTGGTGGGGCTCGTCATCGAGACGCGCCCCGATGCTGTAACGCCGCAGGCGCTTACGCTTATCCGCCGCCTGGGCTGCACCAAGATCCAGATGGGCATCCAGAGCCTCGACCAGCACCTGCTCGATATCAACGAGCGTCGCATTTCGGTGGAGCAGATCGAGCGGGCGTTTTCGCTCGCGCGCCTGTTTGGCTTTAAGATCCACGCGCATTTTATGCTCAACTTGCTGGGCGCCACGCCCGAGGGGGACAAGCGTGACTACGAGTGCTTTATGACCGAGGGGGCCTTTATGCCCGACGAGGTCAAGGTCTACCCGTGTGCGCTTATCGAGGGCTCGCGTCTGGTGGGTTGCTATGAGCGCGGCGAGTGGCGTCCCTATACCGAGGAAGAGCTGCTCGATGTGCTGGCCGACGACATCGTGGTGACACCGGCGTTCTGCCGCATCAGTCGTATGATCCGCGACTTTAGCTCCGACGACATCATGGTGGGCAACAAGAAGCCCAACCTGCGTCAGCTCGTTGAGAACCGCCTGGCTGCTCGGGGTGACGGTGCGACGGTGCGTGAGATTCGTTATCGCGAGATCAGTACGGCGGGTGCCGACTTGGGTGAGCTGTCCCTTGACGAGGTCGCCTACGAGACCCCGGTGACGGGCGAGCGCTTTTTGCAGTGGGTGACACCACAGGGCAAGATCGCCGGCTTTTTGCGCTTGTCTCTGCCCGACCGCGCATTTGTTGCCGCCCACGCGGGCGAGTTGCCGACGACGCCGGACGAGGCGATGATTCGCGAGGTACACGTGTATGGCATGGCGGCGCGTGTGGGCGATCAGGGCCAGGCGGCGCAGCATCATGGGCTGGGCCGTTCGCTGGTGGAGCGCGCGTGCGCTATCGCTCGGGATGCGGGCTATACGCACATTAACGTGATTAGCGCGATCGGCACGCGTGAGTACTATCGTCACCTGGGTTTTTACGATCATGGCCTCTATCTGCAAAAGGAGCTCTAGATGAACAAGCCGAGTGTTTCTGCCGGGGTTGTTGCCGGTGTTGCCTTGGGAGCTGCTGCGCTTGGTGCGGCCGCTGTCGCTGTTCGCGCTGCCTGCTTGCAGGTCGCGCGGACTCGTAATGGGCTAGCACGCGTAAGGCGCGTGCGCGATGCGAACGGCGATGAGGTTCGCGTGCTTGTGCAGGGTGGCGTTTACCAAAGTGCGAGCTATGTTGGCGATCGCTGGACAGAGCCGGTCTTTGCGTACTATCGTGCGTTTGACGATGTGTTTGAGGCCCAGGATGCGATGCGCGCAGCTTGCGGGCATGGCATCAACCGCATGCTCATGCTGGGCGGTGGCGGGTTTGCTTACCCCAAGTTTGCGCTGATGTCGCACGAGGGCCTGCGTATGGATGTCGTTGAGTACGATGCCGAGATTACGCGTCTGGCCCGTCGTTGGTTCTATCTGGACGAGCTTGAGCGCATGGTGGGTGACCGCTTGTGCGTGATCACCGCAGAGGCGCGCTCGTATCTGGGCGTGACGAGCGTGGGGCATCGCCGCTACGACGTTATCGTGAGCGATTGCTTTGGCGGCGCCGAGCCTGTGCGCGAGCTGGCGACCGTCGAGGCTCTGCGCTTGGTGCGGGGTAGCCTGCATGCGGGTGGCGTCTATGTAGCCAATATCGTGAGCGCGAGCGAGGGGAGCGATGTGACGTTCCTGCGCGATTGCGTTGCCACGGCACTTGAGGTGTTTGCCCATGCGTGGGTTGTCCCCTGCGGCGACACGGAGTTTGGCGGCGAGGAAAACTACCTGCTCATCGCCGGTGACGGCGACTATGCCTTCGCGGGCGCCGTGCCCTACGACACCGACTTCCTCGGCACCGTTCTTTACGACTAGCCCATTCGGGGCCGGCCTTATGCGTGGTCTCGCCAGCTAAGGACGCGCTGCTTCATGCCTTCGATGTCGAGCACGCCTTCGGCAAAGCCTTTGCGCACGAGCTCTTCGGGAACAAACTCGTCGTAGCGGTCAAAGTAAGGCACCTCGCCAGGATAGACGAGCTCGATGGGGTCGAAGTTCTTCTCGGCCTCGGCGGCGAGCACCTCAAAGAACGTCTCTTCGTCGGCTTTCATCTTAAACTGCATAAAGTACGGGCGTGACGGGTCGAGTCCGCGAAGGCCCAGCTCAGCGGCACATTTAATCTTGAGCATGCGCTCGAGCGCCAAAAAGGCGTAGCTGCCCAGCCAGGGGAAGAGCACCCAGGTATCGCCGCCCAGGTTGATGAGCGGTTTAGTTCCCGCACCCGAAAGCTTGGCCGTATGACGAGCCTGCGCTAAGCGGGCCCGTGCGTTACCCATGAGGTACGGATATGTCGCGTGCTCGTTGAGCGCCTTGCGCATGCGCTCGAGTACGTGTGTATTGATGTCGCCGGGGCAGTCGCCAAAGTAGGCCGGCACCCGGCCCTTGACCTGCGTGGCAAAGACAGTGTGGCGCTTCCAGTCCACTTCCTCGACAATCCAGCAATGGCCTGCGATGGCGATGCGCTCACCGGGCGGTGGGGGATTGACGATCGTGCCCAACTCGGCCGACTCGCTGCGAACAGTGAACTCCTCGTTTTCCTGGAACACGGCGTAGAACTTAAAGTTGTTAATGATGCGCTCGCCCGCGAGACCCACGATGAGTCCGCCGCCTTCGGTGACCTGGATATGGTCGATCTTAATGAGGTGACGCAGCAGCACGCGATAGTCATCGGCCGAGATACGATGGAAATAGCTCAGTGTGAGCACGCGCTGGGCAAGTTCGGCCGGCGTGAGCTCTCCGGTGCTGGCGAGGGTCGACATGGTCTGGTGATAGAGCAGACTGTAGGGGAGTCGATCGAGCTCAGGCGGCTCGACCCATTTTTCCTCGCGATAGAGTTGTACGAGCGCGATGCCCTGCAGGAGCTTCCAAGGAATGGTCTCGGGCATCATCGTGCGCGGCTCAGGCTCTTCCTCGCGCATGACAAACCACATCTCGGGCGGAAGGTCGCGGCGTCCCGTGCGGCCCATTCGCTGCAAAAAGGAACTGACGGTAAACGGCGCATCGATCTGAAACGCACGCTCCAGACGGCCGATATCGATACCGAGCTCCAGCGTAGAGGTGGTGACGGTTGTCTGTGCCTGCTCCTCATCGCGCATGAGTTCCTCGGCCGTCTCGCGCAGCGATGCCGAAAGATTGCCGTGATGAATGAGGAAACGGTCGGGCTCGTGCCGGTTCTCGCAGTAGCTACGCAGCATGGAGCACACGGCCTCTGCCTCCTCGCGCGAGTTGGCAAAGACCAGGCACTTGCGGCCGCGCGTATGCTCAAAGATATAGCCCATACCGGGGTCGGCGTTGTCGGGCGCCGTGTCGGTGGGGTTGAGAAGCGCCTGCTCGGTCGCTCGTGGGATGTCGACTTCGCCCTCGGGGGCCGAGGAAGTGCGACGGTCTTTGGGAGCGGCTTTGCCCCGTGCCCGCTCACGACGTTGACGGCGCTCCTCTTGTGTGAGCTGTCCGCTGTGACGCATGTCTTGGGCGCCGGCGGGCAGTGCCGCGGATGCCGCCGCCTCGATGCGCTCGCACGCAAGCACTTCGGCCTCTTGAGGACCCGTGCTCTCGAATCCCCGCTGCTGTGCCTGGGGACCCGAGTTGTAGAAGTGCTCCATGGAGATGCGCCACACGCGACGCGGTTCCTCAAAACGGGGGATAACGCAGTCGCGTCCCGTTCCCTGCGAGAGAAAGGCGCCCGTGCGCTCGGGGTCGCCGATGGTGGCCGAAAGGCCAATGCGGCGGGGCTGCACGCCTGCCATGCGCGAGAGGCGCTCGATAAGACAGAGCGTCTGCCCGCCGCGGTCGCCGCGCATGAGCGAATGAACCTCGTCGATGACGACGTAGCGCAGGTCGCAAAACATGCGCGGGATCGCCATGTGCTTATGGATCAGGAGCGCCTCGAGCGATTCGGGCGTAATCTGAAGGATGCCGCTCGGCTTTTTGATGAGTTTGGCCTTGTGCGACTGCGAGACATCGCCATGCCAGTGCCAGACAGGGATATCGGCCTCTTCGCATAGGTCGTTGAGGCGGACGAACTGATCATTGATGAGTGCCTTGAGGGGGCCGATGTAGAGGGCGCCAACGCTTGCGGGCGGGTTTTCCCAAAACTCGGTCAGGATGGGAAAGAAGGCTGCCTCGGTTTTGCCGGAAGCTGTGGATGCCGTCAGGAGCACATTGTCCTGCGTATTAAAGATGGCGTCTGCCGCTGCAACCTGGATAGAGCGCAGACTCTCCCAATCGTGGGAGTAGATGAAGTCTTGGATAAACGGGGCGTAGCGGTCAAAGGCGTTCACGGGGCCTCCTTTCAAAAACGAATCTCTCAACGCGGTGGGCAGTGGCTTGCTGCATTACTGCCTCGACGTTTGCCCAGATAAAACCTGCCAAAATAAACCTGTCCCTTTTTGGCAGGTTAGATGGTGAATTCGGCGAAGTTGCGGTCGCCGCCTGCGGCATCGGTGTCGCCTGTTGCGGTTGCCGGCGCCAGCGCGTCGCCGCCGACGCTTTGCAGTAACTCGGCCACGTTGGCGTCGGGGTTTTGGCATAGGATGTCGAGCAGCTCGATAAAGTCACGAATGACTTCACGCGGCGTCAGATGTGTGTCGGCTCCCACGCGGCCAAACTCAATCTTGAGGAAGTCCACCAAGTCGCTCTCGGTGAGCGTGGGCGTCCAGCCAAAGTAGCCGGCGTGAATTTGCATGAGCTTTTCAATCAAGACCAGCAGCTCCTCGTAGGTGAGTGGCTGCAGACGGATGATGGGCGCGAGCATGTCCTTAAGGTCTTCGCGCGCAAAGCGACCCTGAGCGAGTCGGCTGCGCAGGGCCTCGTAGGAGAACACGCCGCGGCGGCGGTCTTCGATGGAGGTTGGCGTGCCGCCCATGATCATGCCCAGGTACTGCGCCTTGCCCTGAAGCGTGTCGTTGTACATGGTCAGGATTTTCTCGTAGTTGTACTGGCGCGTGATGGCGTTGGGAATCTTGTACAGATTCACGAGTTCGTCGATGAGCACCAGCATGCCCTTGTATCCGCTGCAGACCAAAAAGCGTGCAATGAGCTTAACGTAGTCGTACCAGTCGTCATCGCTGATGATGGTCGAGGAGCCCAGCTCAGCGCGTGCCTCGCTCTTGGTGCGGTATTCGCCGCGAATCCATTTGGTCACGCGGCTCATAGCCTCTTCATCGCCCTCGGATACGGCCATGCGATAGCGGCGGAGCATGCGGGTGAAGTCGAAGCCGTGGACCATCTCCTCGAGCGGGGCCAGTTGGGCATTGACGACCGACTCGTCGACGTCGGCACACGAGGCGACCCAGCGATCCAAAATAAGGTTGAGCGCACCGCCCTCGGGGCGCGTCTTGGTCGATATATTGCGGATGAGCTCGCGGTAGGTGGCAAGGCCCTGTCCTTGACCGCCCTGCAGGCGGCGCTCAGGGGATAGGTCGGCATCAGCGACGACGAATCCCTCACCCATGGCGTGCGTGCGGATGGTCTGGAGCAAAAAGCTCTTGCCTGCGCCGTAGCGACCGACCAGAAACCGGAAACTCGCGCCACCGTCGGCGATGAGACTTAAATCGGTGAGCAGGGCGCGGATCTCGACCTCGCGCCCTACGGTGATGTAGGGAAGGCCGATGCGTGGGACCACGCCGCCCTTGAGTGAGTTGAGAATGACGGCGGCGACGCGCTTGGGCACGCGGGGTGCTGCGGGTGCGGTATCACTCATGGTCTAGGTATCCTCTCACGTCTGCTTCGTAGTCCTGGATAATCTGCGGCCCTGCCGCGCCGAATTCGATAACGGTGTCTCCCACCAGGTCAAAGAGCGCCTCGTTGATGCTGTCGACGAGCATGTCCTCGCTCTGTCCCGATTGCACTACCGCCGATTCCGCCTGTACTGCGTTGTGCTCGAGCAGCGCGCGGAGATAGGCGTCTGCGGCAGGCGTGAGTTCGTTCGTGGCGTCAGCGGGCGCAACAGCTGCGAACGCGGGCGTCGGCGCGAGAAGCGGTGCCACGACACCAAACTGCTCGGTGGATATGGTTGGCTCGTCGGTCTCGTCCTGCCGAATGGGTGCCGCGACCGCCTCGACAATCGCGTCGGCTACGGGCTCGGCTTCCGGTTGCCCTGAGTTCGCTGTCTCGGCTCCCACAGGTGCGCCGTCCTCGCGCTCTTCATCGATCAAAAGCGCTTCACGCGTTTGCGCGGCGGCACTCCGGATATGCCCCAGCTGGCTCAGGTCGATATCGATCTTGACGGGCTGATGTGCGGCATCCCATGAAAGCCATGCCACGATTTCGTCATCGATAATCTTAGCCAGATATTTGGGGACCTTCTCTTCCTTAAGGGGATGGCCGGGATCCAGTGCCAAGCGCAGACGCTGATCACAAGCGCGCATCATCTCACCGAGCTTGCTGCTTTTTTGTCTGCTGCCGTGGATGCGCATGCATTCCCAAAAGCCGTTTTGACAACGGTAAATATGGATGGGGTCCAGACGGTATTCGCAGTCCTCGTGGCGATTGGGCGCAAAGAACACGGCCGAGGCAAACATGGTATAGGGCATGGCCGTCTCCTCCCCAAACAAGCTCGCCACGATACCGGTCTTTCGGTGCGTGTCATAGTAACGTGCCATACGGACATACACGGCGCATGCCACGTGGCGCAGGTCGCGATGGTGGCTGCGATCGAGTCTTGAGTTATTGAGGTTATACGTGGAGAGGGCGTTGATGGCGGCCATGAGTCGCTCCTCGCGCACCTCATCGGGCGGAAGGGAGAGCGTGGGCTCGGAGGTTTTGCGACGCTTGGGGGTCTGGCCGGACGGTGCCGGTGCCGGTACAAGGTCTCGTGCCGCGCGCCGCAGCTCGATAAGGGCGTTATCGAACATGACGGTTTTAGAGTCACGAAGCAACTTGGGGTCGAGCCCGTGGAACACGGCGTAATCCTGCAGCCACACGCGCGCAAACCGATCGATGCCGGGCTCGAAGGCGCGATAGGCATCCCAAAAGGCCTTGATCTTGTTAAAACCATCGAGCGGATTATCTACGCCAATGCCGCAAATCAGCTCATAGAGATACAGAAAGGCAAAGGACGTAGACGTTTCCTCGACGGATCCGCGGCGCACTTGGGCACGCCAGGTAAAGTAGCCGCGCAACTGCCGGTCGCTCATGGCATTGTAGGTGGGAAAGTACGACTTAAAGGTGCCGTTGTAGGGGCAGTCGTCCTCAAAGTCGGCCATCAGTAAGCCTTGGCGGTAGAAAAGCTCGGCTTCCGAAAGCCAGCGACCTGCGCCGCCTTTGGGGTCATCCTGCCAGCGCGATATCTCGCGCATCTTGCGGTATTGGTCGGGAAGGAAGTTCTGCATCTGACGACCGGTTTTGAGAATCGGCTCGTCTGCGTAGACTTCATGTGAGAAACGGGCGGACTGATGGGTCCGGGCCTCGGCCATAATGCGCTCGATGAGCATCTTGATGTCCTGGTCGGCCACCGCTTCTCCTCTCCTAACGCAGCTTCGGTGACCTCATATCATAGCACAGCATCAAACAGGTGTTCGAGATACCGCTATGTAGATAGATTTAGAACAGGAGGGCGTAGATGACGGCTATGACGACGGAGGGAAGCATATTGGCCGTGCGGAAGGTCTGAGGACGGATGAGGTTGACGCCGACGCAGAAGATGAGCATGGAGCCTACGAGCGAAAGGCTGTCGAGGGCTGCTGTGGTCATGATGGGGGAGAGCGCGCCGGCAAACAACGTGATCGTCCCCTGGAACACGGCGACGGGCAGGGCCGAGAAGATGCAGCCGCGTCCGAGCGACGCCGTCATGGTGCAGACGATGATGCAGTCCAATGCGCCTTTCAAGGCAAGCGTTGACCAGTCACCGAGCAGACCGTCTTGGATCGATCCCACAATGGCCATGGCGCCGATACACACGGTGAGCGAAGTCGAGACAAAAGCGTTGGTAAATTCGTTATCGCCCTCGCTGCCGGTTTTGCGCTTGAGCCATTCGCCAAGGTTCTCGATGGCGGCCTCCAAGTTGATGGCCTCGCCGATGAGCGAGCCGAGGGCGAACGAGACAATGAGCATGGTGGTACCGGTGGTCGCCAACGCCTTCCCATCGATAAGGAGCATCTTTTGCATGGTACCGCCAAGGCCGATAAACAGGACGCATAACCCCGATGCTTTCATGAGCGTGTCTTGGATGCGCGGTGTAATGAAGCGGCCGCCCGCTAATCCCAAAAGACCGCCCGCAACTAAAAGCACAACGTTGATGATTGTTCCCAAGCCCGGCATGAGCCCTCCTGTATTGATGCCAACGTGGCAATCGTAGCAGAACGAAATGCGAGGCACATCGCGACTCATCTAATACGTTATATAAGTGGTGTTAGGAATGATGCGCAGCATTTAAGCCTCAGGTGGTTGTCGGGACATAGGGATAGTATTCAAAGCGCAGCGTCATAAGCCGCTGCGGGGATTCAATAGCCGCGGCGATGATATTAGCATCGCGGGCACGATCAAACCCTTCGAGCTCGATCTGGTACGAGACGTCTTGCATAATGTCCAGACGTCGCCAGGCTAGGAGTGTGTCGCCATCGAATTCCAAGGTCTTGCCTCCGTCTGGAGCAACGGCGTATAGACGCAGCTTAGCGGTGGTTGCAGGGTCGACAACTGTGACCTTTTTAATTTCGTTTCGAGTATTCTTGGCACCCAACAAGGTGAGCAGTGTTGGGGCCACGACCTCGCCCGATGGCAAAAAGACGACTTCGATGGATTCAGGAAATGCGATGATAGCCGACTTGCGGACGGGCTGATTGGCGGCGGCAGCTTCGATGTTCGCAGCGTCGATGACCTCTGTGTGGTCGAGCGCGGCAAGCACGCAGCAGTTACCTTCATCGATCTCTTGAGGATCAGCAAGCCCCAGACTGTCCGCGAGCTCGGGATCGTTTGGATCGGTAGCGGGCTCATTCGGTGCTTCGAAAGAAGCTGGGACGCTGTTTGTCGGCGACGGCGTGTCGCCCGCACCTGCTTCTTTATCCGCGCTCTCTTCTTGTATGGTTGCGTTGATGGGTTCGTCGTTTGGGGGGAGCGTCTTGGCGTCAAGCGCGGAGGGGAGAATTCCGATGGCTCCGGATCCGTTCCACTCCATTTCGAGAAGTGCCGGGTCGGCAAGAATGCGTTGCCTGCTTTGCGCGTGGGCATCGATTTCAATAGGGCCTGCCTCTATCCCTCGTGTAAGGCTGAGTGATCCGGCTGGCTTCTCGAAATGAGCGTCTGTGTCTTTGGTGCTGACGGCGTAGAACAGCAGGGACGCTTCTCCCGCCGCGATGGCATCGGTGCCGGCTTTGGTCAGCCGCAACGATGCCGTGAATGAGAGGGTGGGCTGCGTGTCGTCTGCATTCGCGGCGGCGCAGCCCAGACATATACCGCCTCCTTTCTCAAAAAACGTACCGTCGAAGGCGACCTTCGCTCCGTTCGCCGAGTCATCGACCGAAGCGATGTCGATGCGCAGCTCTAAATTGCATGGATCGCCATCTGCATCGAACACAACCGAGCGCCACGTGCAGACGGCGCACCCCGCTTGGGAGCCGTTTGCCTTGTTCGAACGATTGATATCCACGACTATCGAGCCGTCCGTATTACGACGAAGGCATCCCGAGGTCGAGATTGCGGCCTGTGCGATCGAAAAACGCTTGCACGCAATGGCGCTCGACGGATTTGGTGCGGAACTTAGGGCTGCTGGTAAGGAGTCTGCCATGACGGGAGTCGCCCAAGCGGCGACAGGCGTTCCGGTTGCGAGCGCGCCGCAGAGTGCGACGACGGGCAAAAGGTTCTTCGATGCCATGGGGTCTCCTTAGCTAATTTAGTGCGGCCTGTCCGTGTTTTGTTTCTGGCTGCGTTTGATGTGCAGACCGAGGCCGGCGGTTCCCGCGCCTGCTGCTGTGGCGCCTGCTGCCAAGAGCCATCGTCTGTCGCCTGTCTGCGCCAACGGTTCCTCGCGGTCGCCGCGGCCGAGCTCCGAGAGGTCGACCGTCACTTGCGTGGCGGCCTGCGCCTGTTCTTGCTGGGCAAAGGCCATGGCTGGCCCAAACGCTAGGATGCTGACGGCGGCGGCCAGGGCGACGGCCTTATGCCGTGTGCGCACCGGGCTCGACCGTCCAGGTGATCGTTGCAACCTGATCGCCTTCGCCGGTTACGCGGAAGATGTCGCGCGTGACGCGGGCGACGTTTCCGCTTGTCTTGAGCTTAATTTTGTCCGTGCCGCCGGCAATGCCCTGGTAGCCCATGTCGAAGGCTGCGTTCTTGGAAAGATCGAGGCCCGTCTCCTGCATTGCGGCGCTGGCGTTCTGGAGTGCGCCGTCGGGGCCGACCTTAAAGTCGATGGAGTTCTGTGCGGTTCCGGCTTTGGCGTCGGCAGCAATGGTCCAGGTGTTCATGGCGTCGATCTTCATGTTGGTGACATGGATGCCGTAGGCCGAATGATTGTCGATGGTGGTCGCGTCTTCTGAGGGGCCCTGAAGCGTGCCGTCGGCCTTGGCGACGAAGGGAATAACCGTCGGAACTTTGAACTCAACGTTGTCGATCTCGGTCCTGACCATTACTTTCGTGGTTCCAACGCGCCCGGCTGCCATAGCTGGCGTCGGGGCGGCGCCCATTGCGAGCGCGAGCGCGAGCCCTGCGCCCACGACGAGCGCTCTGGCTCCGTTCATGTTCCTGGTGATGTCCATGGTCGTTCCTTTCTATTCGCCGCGGGCCGTCCCCGCGATGATTGGACGAATGCTGGTGAATTGTGTGCGGTGCCGCGTCGGCCGGAAAGCTAGTTCTCGGCTTGCTCAACCCGTACCTTGACACGTGTCGGATTGCCGTGGCTGTCATAGGTCTTGGCGTCAAGCGCCTGGATCTCGATATACGCCTCACCTTCCTCGATGTCGCCGGCGGGGCATGTCTCGACCGTTTTGCCGGTCTCGACCACACCGGATTCGTACATGGTCTCGTCGTTTTGGATGACGCGGAATCGCTGGGGAAATTTATTGTCTTGGACGTTTTGCACGTTGACGCGCAGCTTGCCGTCCTCCTGCAGCTGAGCGACCGGTGCGACCGAAATCGTCATCATGTTGTCGCGGACGATGGCGTCGAGCTCATCTTGGATTTCCTGACGCGTTTTGCCCTCGGCCGTCGTAACCGAAGCGCCCGCCTCGGGTGCGGGCTGCGACTGCCAAGCGTATAGTCCTACGGCGACAAGGGCGCAGACGATGGCCAAGCAGGCAACGATGAGCTTCTTGCGACGACCCAGGCCTGCAAAGCGGGGTGGCTTCTTCGCGCTCATGCGGCATCCTTGGCGGTATAGATGCGCGCAAAGGTGGACGGGTCCGCTCCAAAGAGCATTTGAAGCATCAGGCGGCGCGAGTAGACGAGCTCTTCGAAGTCGGGAGGGAGCTCGATGTCGTGGATATGCGCGATGTGGTGGGCGAGCGCCGAGAACGACTCGGGGTCGCAGATCACATCGGTGGTAACGTGGTAGACCGTCGTATCGGGGAATGCCTCTTCGTCGAAAGGCAGGAGATGGGGATCGTCGTCGACTTCGATGGCGATGCCGTACTGGGGCCAGTAATATGCCATGGGAACCTCCCTGCTTCTGGGCCAAAACTTCTATCGGTTTTGGCTGTCGACGCCGACCGTATCAGCCGCTACTTGACCAATTTCTGACCAAATGCTTGACGGATTGGCGTCTCCGCAGGTAAAAGGCGGCAAAAAATACTCCAACTTTTTTCAAGCGACAATCGCGCGGTCGGCGACGGCGGGGCCATATGTGTCAAAAGCATCGTCTGCCGAGGAAATCAAGCCGCTCGCCGAATTGCACGAACGTAAAAATCGCCAATTATGGAGACGGTCTCGAACACGTCGACGAAACGATGCGGTAACATCTCCCTGCAAACACTGTAGTTAGCTAAAGGGGGAGTTTGCGTGTCTGCAACCATCAAACCCTTCACCGACGAGTTCGAAGAGTATGGTCGCGATGAGTCTCGCGCATCGGGCGGGGCCTCGAGCATCTCGTTTCCGACAACGGAAGACGAGGTCCGTGCCATTTTGGAAAAGCTCCATGCCGAGCGTGTCCCGGTAACGGTTCAGGGCGCCCGAACCGGCCTTGCCGCCGGTGCCGTGCCCCACGGCGGGCATATCCTCAATACTTCCCGTATGAATCGCTACTTGGGCCTTCGCCGCGATGAACAAGGCCAATTTCTGCTGCGCGTGGAGCCGGGCGTTGTTCTCTCGGAGCTGCGCAAGCAGCTGAGCAAGAAGGTGCTGCCGACCGCTGGTTGGGACCAGGCATCGCTTAAGGCCTACGAGGAGTTCCAAGAGGCCCCCGAGCAGTTTTTTCCCACCGATCCCACCGAGGCGTCTGCCTGTCTGGGCGGCATGGCGGCATGCAACGCCTCCGGCGCCCGCAGCTACGCTTACGGCCCCATGCGCCCGCATGTCACGGGACTCCACGTCGCGCTGGCTGATGGCGATTTGCTTGAGCTTCAGCGCGGCGAGGCTTTTGCCCAGGGCCGCCACCTGTCGCTCGTGACGGCAGCGGGCCGTGCACTCGAACTCGATCTTCCCGGATATACCATGCCCAAGACAAAAAATGCCTCAGGTTATTTCGTTGCGGACGAAATGGACGCCATCGACCTCTTTATCGGTGCTTGCGGCACGCTCGGCGTTATCACCGAGCTCGAGATTGCCCTGCAGGCGGCGCCTGCGGTCGTTTGGGGTGTGAGCTGCTTTTTCGATAGCGAAGACAAGGCCGTGTCCTTTACCGATTCCGTGCGCCCCGTCCTGTCCCATGCGGCTGCCATCGAGTACTTCGACGCTGGCGCCCTGGATATTCTACGTCGCCAGCGCGAGCAGTCGACCGCGTTCGCCTCGCTGCCGGCGCTCGACAAAGACGCTAAGGTCTGTGTTTACGTGGAGCTCGACTGCGACGACGAAGCCCAGGCGACTGAGGAGCTGTATCACTTGGGGTGGGTACTAGAGCTTGCGGGCGGCAGCGACGATGCGACATGGGTCGCGCGCACCGAAGTCGATCGCGAATGCCAGCGGTTCTTCCGCCACGCGGTGCCCGAGAGCGTCAACATGCTTATCGACGAGCGTCGCCGCACGGATCCCACCATCACCAAACTGGGTTCGGACATGTCGGTGCCCAATGCACGCCTTGCCGATGTCGTGGTCCTCTATCGCCGCACGCTGGCCGAAAGCGGGCTTGAATCTGCTGCCTGGGGGCACATCGGTAACAACCATCTGCATGTGAACATCCTGCCGCGCGATGCGCAGGACTACCGTCGCGGTGGCGAGCTGTTTGCCCGGTGGGCTGCGGAGATAACGGCTATGGGCGGTGCCGTTTCTGCCGAGCACGGCGTCGGCAAGATCAAGGCGGGCTTCTTAGAGACGATGTACGGTCACGAGGCCATGGTCGAGTCGGCGCGGCTCAAGCTCCAGCTCGATCCCGACGGGCAGCTGGGTCGCGGCAACCTGTTTTCGGAGAAGCTCTTGGATGAGCTCGTCCAGAAAGGGGGCGCGTGAAGATGAGCGATTTCCATATGGTGGTGTGCGTCAAGGCCGTGCCGGGCAGCACCGAGGTCAAGATGGACCCCAAGACCAATACCATCGTGCGCGATGGCAAGCAGGCGGTCATTAATCCCTTTGATGCGAGCGCTTTGGAATGCGCGCTGGCGCTGAAGGACGACTTTATCGGCTTTGGCATGGACGTGCGCGTAACGGTGGTGTCGATGGGCATCCCCGCGACCGAGTCGCTGCTGCGCGACTGCATCGCTCGAGGCGCCGACGAGGCGCTGCTGCTGACCGATCGCGCCTTTGCAGGTGCCGATACCCTGGCGACCACCTATGCTCTCAAATGCGGCATCGAGGTGCTCGACGAGGACTTCGACCTGCTCATCTGCGGCAAGATGGCGGTGGATGGCGATACGGCCCAGATTGGTCCCGAGCTCGCCGGTGCCTTTGAGATTCCCTGCGTGACCGGCGTGAGCTGCGTGCAAAGCGCGGGCTTTACGACGTGTGGCTCGCTGGCGCTCGTTCACGGATGCGATGCCGGCGAGGAGACGGTGTGTCTTGAGATGCCGTGCGCGATGACGACTGCCAAGGAGATTGGCCAGTTGCGTATGCCGGGTATTGCCGGTATTCGCGCGGCGGAGGAGGCGGACGTGCGCGTGGTCAGTGCCGCTGACGTGAACGCCGACCCCGCGCGTTGCGGTCTTGCCGGGTCGCCGACACAGGTCGTGCGCTCGTTTGTGCCCGACCGTGACCAAACGTGCGAGGCCGTTGAGGGGACGGCGTCCGAGCAGGCGGTAGAACTTGCCAAGATTATCGAGGGGATGGCATAGATGAGCGGACTGATTATCGATAGCGAAGCCTGTATCGGCTGCGGTCGCTGCGTTCGCGCCTGTGCCTCGGGCGGCATCGTGGTGGAAGGCGAGCGACCCAACCGATGCGCCCACGTAACCGACGGCTGCATCCTATGCGGTGGGTGCGTCGACGCCTGCCCTGTCAACGCCATCTCGATCGAGCGTGACGAGGCTGCCGGCGCGGTTGACCTCGATGCGTATCGAGACATTTGGGTCTTCGTGCAGACTGACGAGCACGATGCCGTGGCTCCCGTTGCCTATGAGCTTATGGGCAAGGGCCGCGAGCTTGCCGATGCGCGCGGTTGCCGTCTGGTGGCACTGGTCGGTATGGGTCCCGAGGGTTCTCTCGGCGACCTGGAGCATCTGGTTTGCGCGGGCGCCGACGAAGTCCTGGCCTGTCGCGACGAGCGCCTGCGCCAAAACGATGCGGAAGTCTACGCCCGCTTGATCTGCGATTTGGTAGCCGAACGCAAACCCGAGGCCATCCTATACGGTGCGACCGCTTTTGGCCGCGAACTGGCACCCGGCGTTGCCGTGCGCTTGCAGACGGGCCTTACGGCTGACTGCACCGTACTTTCGATGGATACGGAGACGGGACTGCTGCAACAGACGCGTCCGGCGTTTGGCGGCAACCTGATGGCCACCATCGTCTGCCCCAATCATCGTCCCCAGATGGCAACGGTTCGTCCCGGCATCTTTAAGGCGCCCGACTTCGACTACGGCCGCTCCGGCACGATCACCCAGATATCGCTTGCGGATGATGCTAAGGCTCGTGTCGAGATCTCGATTCCCGCCGAGGAGCGGAGGCAGCAGGCCTCGATCGCCGATGCCGAGCGCTTGGTCGTGGTGGGCCGCGGCATTGGCTCCAAGAAAAACCTGCCGTTGATGCGAAGGCTCGCCGAGGCTCTGGGAGCCGGGCTTGGCTGCACGCGACCCGTCGTGGAGGCCGGCTGGTTGGAGTATCGCCATCAGATTGGCCAGACGGGCGTATCGGTTTCGCCCAAGCTTCTCGTGAGTATCGGTGTTTCGGGCGCCATTCAGCATCTTGCCGGTATCGGTGGGGCGGAGTGCATTATCGCCATCAACGAGGATCCGGATGCCCCCATTTTCGGTGCTGCCCAGTACAAGGTTGTTGGGGACGCCGTCGAGGTCGTCGAGGAGCTGCTGGCCCAGCTTGAGCGCTAGGCGCTTGCTAACCAGTCGCGCATCTCGTCCTTTAGGCGGCTCCAGGTTGCCTGAGTGGCGGGGTCGGTAAAGGGCTGTGTAATGCCAAAGGGCGCGTCGAGCAGGCGGT
>CALDBJ010000011.1 GCA_937937835.1 uncultured Collinsella sp. | reverse complement strand
GAGACGGCGAGTTAGCCGGCAGGTCGGCATGTCAATCCTGGTCTAACAGAGCCTTCGATTTTCATGCGGCGGCCAAGCCGCCTATGATTGCTCCCTCCGGTCGCTACCGATTTTCAAAACTCCCGTTTTGTTTTGAATCAATTTGAAATCCGAAATGAAAAACGAAACGCCCGCGCGAGTCGCTTTGACTTTTGCGCAGGCGTTTCGAATCAAATGAAAATCAATACGATGAGTTTTTGAGTTTCACGCTTCATAACAGATTTAAAAACTACGGCGTCGATTCCAACTGCCATCAATCAACCGATGCAGTCGCAGTCGACTTACCGACCCAGGTCCAAGGGCGGAGCCCTGGCAAGAGCCAACGGCTGCGAACTTGTGGCTACATTTACGATGGAGGTACAAGTTCGCGTCTCTTGCGAGATTTTTCATCTCACAGCACATTTCACGGCAAACCATCGCCGCGCTTAGATCGCCTCGGTGTCCGGTGGCTGTCCGGTAGCGAACCTTTTACCGAGACGCACCGGAGACATTGCGTAACTGTGTCATGCCGCGACAATGTAAAAGTGTGACTGCCGAACTGTGTAATAACGCAATAACGTAACAACGTTATTGCGTCACTTTTTAGCGCCGCCAAGGGCGCCGGGTTTTTAGGGCAGAGCCCTAGTGCGCCGCCGGGCTTTGTACGGCGGCGCACGACACTTGCGGAAAATTTTCAGGCGCGATTAGTTCAATGTTCAATTGTTCTGCTATTCCACAGTCACGTTGTTCTGTTATTTCGATTTGCCGTAATCGCGTTATCGCACAGCTACGCTACTGCGTAGTTACGTTATGACACAGTCGCGTTGTGTCATAGTTCGGTTCCGCAAGAGTCGTACGCCGCCGGGCAAAACGCAGTTTTGTACGGCGGCATACGACTTAGGGCTCTGCCCTAAAACCCGGCACACGGCAAAACGAAATGACAGAACTATGTAATAACGACATTACGTAAATACGGCATTACTGAAAAAGTGAATACCGTTGACACTCCCCGTAGTTGAAACCAGGGGTTTTACGACGGTTTTGATAATCTATGTGGTCAATATAATACCGTTGAACCCGCATATCGATACCGCTCAGCCATTCGCCTCGCCCCCGTCGCACGTATCTTCATCCGGTCTGTTACTTTTAATCTAACGATTCTTTGAGGAACGTAGGTGCTTCTAAATGTACTGTCGACTTCTTCTCAAACTAATCCTAAGAGACGAGGCCGTATGGATTTCCACGCTCGTTCTCGCTGCAGCCTTTTCCGTCCCCATTGCGTTCAACTCACCCATCTACGGGCCCTTCTTTATGAAACAGGGCATGCAGGGCTTTGTCGACGCATTCAATACGCGCGCGCCCCAGGCCAGCGGCACAGACCTATCTCCAGAGCAGCAAGTCGACGCGGAGCTTGCAAGATACGCGAACGCCGCCCTTGCCGCTCAAACCGACGCCGCCTTTCTCGATTCTGCCGAGAGCTACTACGCGCTCATGGACGAGGGCTTCCAATCCGGGTCCATCGTGGGGGACCAGGAGACCAATGACGCAGACCTCGCATATTGCCGTGCCCTGAGCAGCTCCGGCATCACGGATATCCCGGCCTCCGCAAACGACCTGCCATTCCTTTCCTTCCTGCCTTACGCCATTGCCACGGCGCCGTCTTTCCTTCCCTTCATCCCCTTCCTTCTCTCGTCGATACTCGTGCTCGGCGCCACAAGGCCTGCGACCCTGGCGGCGAAGGCGCCCGCGCCCAAATTCCGTCGCCTTATCCAGATCGTGTTTTCGATAATCGCCGCGGGGACCGCGATGCTCCTCGCCGGCCTCGCACCCGGGGGCATTTACGCCTTGGCCCTAAACGGCTTCGGGCAAATTGGGTACCCGATCGCCTTCTTCCATGACGGCGCGCTTGCCACCACGACCGCGGGAGACGTCTTCACGACCCTGCTTCTCGCGCTGCTTGCGGGCGGAACCTTGATATCCGTTTGCTCCGCCGTCCTATCGACCGCAACGAGGCGCGTCCTCGCGGGCCCCCTTGCCTCCGCGCTGCTTGTCGCGGCCCCGGCATTCCCGTTACTGTCCGATTCGGCGCTGGAGCATAACGCCGCGCTCAATCTCCTGCCGCTGGCCGTGTTCTCGCCTATCGAGGCAACGGGTTACGTGGGATGCTTCCCGACGGAATTCATTGGCTCCGGTTCAGGCAGAGCATCGATGCTTGCCGTGGCCCTGGCATACGTCGCGGTCCTTTTCGCGGTCGGCGCCGTTGCGACACGTTCGCCCAAACAGTCTGGACCCGCGAAAAATCACCATGGGCTCGAGCTTCTGGACGCGAGCGTGGGATACGGAAGCACGACGATACTTTCAATCGGGTCGCTTTTCCTGAGCCCGGGAACGGCGGCGGGGCTCGTCGCTCCCAACGGCTCGGGGAAAACCACCCTTCTTGAAGCGCTGTCGGGCCAATTTCCCACCCGCATCCGCTCGGGAAGCCTGGCGGCAGACGGAATCTGCCAACGTCGATCAGCCGAATTCGCAGAACTCGTCTACCTGAGCTCTTCGGGCAGCGCGGATCTCTATCCCACGCTATCGGCCATCGAGCACCTTGCTTTCGTTAGGGAGGCGTGGAAATCGGCCGCCGACATCGACTCGCTCTGCAACTCCCTCGGAATCTCCCCATATCTCGACAAGCCGACCCGTAAACTCTCGACAGGAATGAAGCAGCAGGTAAAGCTTGCCATGGCGATATCGACCGGTTGCCCGTACCTCATCCTCGATGAACCGCTGAACGGCCTCGATCCGGGAAAGCGGAAAACCTCCTGCGACGCGATGCGCAGCGAGGTGGCGCGGGGACGCAGCGTGCTCATCTCAAGCCACCTGCTCGACGACCTGGCAGACCTCACCAACTCGTTCTACTTCATCGAGGCCGGCACGCTCGTGGAAAAGACCGAGTCGTCCTCGCAGACGCTCAAGCAGGAATACCTCGATACATACGAAGTAGGTGAATGACATGAAACTATTTGAACAGCTGAAGTCCAATGCGTCGCGCATGGCTGTCTACGCCATCCTCGTGGCAACGGCTTTATGCGGAATCGCGGCACCCGTCTATGCGCTCAACGGGGAGAAAGGCGATGTCGAACCCGCGTACATGGCTTCGACGGTTAAGGACCGGTACAAAGCCTTCTCTGGAGACACGTTTTACGTAGCAGAGTACGACACGACCTACCGTCAGCTTCGCTACAACAAGGGCTACGACTATCTAGGCGCAAAGGCAATCAGCTATACATCGGGTTGGTACGGCCCCAACTATGGACACATAACCCAGTTCAAGTGTAACTACCGTGTGTACAACTAAAGCAACCCGGCCGGGACGAGGGGCGACGCAAAAGCGTCGCCCCTCGTTTTTAACCATGTCAACTGAACCTGGTTCAGGCTTCAATGCAAGAAGAAGCAGGCCGAGGTCCAGATTTCGGACAAGAAGAGGGCGCTCGCGCGCGAGGCGCGCGAGGCGCGCAAGGCACGCAACCACGCGCTCATGGTCGCCGGCGGGCTCATCGTGAACCACGCGCCGTGCGGCAACTGGAAACGCATCGACTGGGACAGGCTTGCGGCGTGAATCGACCGCCACGGATACAAGATCACCGGCTCCACGCAGCACGGAATCTGGACCCGTAACCTTTCGTAGCCCAGATCAAAATACCGGTTGTTTCCAGAAATCCTCTAGGAGGCGTCTAGATAGAGGATTTCTGGAAATGCAAATAACAATAATTTAGATTCCGAGCGTATCGACCGGAGCAACAACGATGCCTTCGCTAGTTACGTGAGCCGGCATACCAAACCCGATGACGATGAGTCTCGCCGCAGGCGGCCTCTCCCCGCGATCGACCAGCTTTCGCTCAAGTCGAAGCAGATTTTCCACTGCCTCTGGGACTTGGGGGCTCCCGAGCTTAACCTCAACGGCAACCCACGAGCCGTCACGACGATGGACAATCGCGTCGACCTCTAGGTCGTCAGCGTCGTGGTAGTGAGATACGGTCGCATCGCTGGCCGCCGCGTAAACCTTGAGATCGTGCAGCACAAGGGATTCGAAGAGCAAGCCAAGGGTCTTCGGATCGGATGACAACGACTCCGGGTCCGCACCGATGAGGGCGACGGCGAGCGATGAGTCCGCAAGGTGCCGCTTCGCGCCCTGCCGCAACTTCACCGGCGACCTGAGAGCCGGATGCCACGCGGGGACATCGTCGACGATATTGATACGGCGCAGCGCGTCCATGTAGCCGGTAATCGTATTCTTTGAGACGTCAACGCCCAAATCCCTTTCGATGGACCTCATGCCGGCAAGAGTCGATTCATTGCGTGCAAGCGACGAGAGCAAGGCCCTTACCTTAACCGGGTCGCGTTTCACTCCATCCGCCCTCGAAACGTCAGACTCGCAAACACCGTCAATATAGGCGGCGGCTATCCGCATTGCGTCGGCAGTTGTCTTACCGACCGCTTGGGGCCAACCGCCGCGGCAGAGCAAATCCGCGATACCGGCGATACCGGCGATGGATCCGAGTGACGCCGCAACGGAATCGCCATCGAGCAGCGCACCAAGCGAGACCGCTCCCGACGAAATACCGAGCTCGAAAAGCGTCATGGTATCCATCCGCAAACGGGCGATTCGACCCACACCGCTGTGCATCGGCTGGTTCTCGGCTCGCGGCGTCGCAGATCCGGTGAGAATGAACTGTCCTGGCTCCCCTCCCCTGACATCGCATTCGAATCGCACGGCATCCCATAGCTTCGGTTCTTCCTGCCATTCGTCGACAAGCCTCGGGGTCGGTCCGACAATTGCTTGGGCCGGATCGAGACGAGCGAGCTGGAGGGCCGCAAAACCGCCAGATGGGTCGGAGAGAGATAACGATGACTCGGCAAATCTCTGAGCTGTCGTTGTCTTTCCACACCATTTCGGCCCCTGAATGAGCACTGCACCAAAAATGCCAAGGTCGCGCTCGACCAAGCAGTCAACACAACGTCCTATATACCTATCCATCGGCTTTCCCTCCAATCATTCATTTGAAATTATAGCGTCTATCTGCGTCGTTGGGACAAATAACGATTACTTATTGGGACGATTGACGGTAATTTATTGGGACGATTGACGATAACTCGTTGGGACGATTTCCATTTTCTTAAGGCACTAATCAACGAGACCCACTGTGAACTATGAGACGGATAAATTTAGCTGACGCCTCTCATGAGTTCAGCAATGCTGATTTGAAATCCGTCGGCAATCTTCTTGAGATTTGAGGGGCTGACATTACGCCGACCTACTTCAATGCTCGCGTAGTAGGAACGATCCATTTCAATCAAATTGGCGAACTGCTCCTGACTGCACCCGAGTCCAGCGCGGAGCTCTTTGCATCTCATGCCGAATGATTTCTGAAGCGTCGTATCCATGACAAAAAGAGTCATGGATTGTTGTATAAAAGCCAACGGACTATATACAACAATCCCAGTTAAGGCGCATAATTACCTCTATTGGAAAGCGCTCTGATGCCCAGTCGGATAGGGCAGGGAAAAGGAACGGAACAGCACAATGACTCAGGGAAAGCATTTCGCTGCCGGTGGCGATCACTTCGCCGCACTGCCAAACAAAAAGATTCACACTCCGAAGGGGATCGCGCGTCTGACCGTCACCGCGGCGACCATGGCCGCCATGACCGGATCGAGCCTCATCTCACCGTTCACGGCATTCGCCCAGACCGGTGACGGGGGCACGCAGCACCCAGCCGTGATGTCGCCGATTGCCGCTCACGCCGGCGCGGCATCCGGTGCCGGCGCGAAATCCGCCGCACAGACCATCGCGGACCTGCAGAAGGCGGTCGACGAGGCGAAGACGAAGGAGGACGCCGCCAAGGCATCCTACGATGAGGCCGCCGGTCCCTACAACGAGGCGGCTTCCGCCCGCGACCAGGCCAAGGCATCCTACGATTCGGCAGTCAGCGCCGGCACGGCAGCCGACCGAGTGGCAATGGACGAGTACGCCCGTCAGGTCGCGGAGGGCAAGGACGCCGCCGATGCCGCCGGCAAGGACCTCGAGCAGGCGAAGGCGGGTCTCGCAGACGCCAAGGCGGATGCATCCGAGAAGGACGAGGCGTACCAGTCCGCCCTCAAGGCGGCCCAGGATGCCAAGGATGCCCTCGATAAAGCCAAGGCCGATGCCGTAGGCGCCACTCCGGAGGCTATCCGTGCCGCCGAGCAGGCCGTGCGCGACGCCCAGGCTGCCGTGAGCAGGGCACAGGCCGAACTTGACAACGCCAACGCGACGCTTGCCGATGCCCAGTCCAAGCTGGTTGCGGCCCAGTCTGCAAAGGATTCCGCCGATTCCGTCCTCGCCGCAGCCCAGCAGAACAAGGACACGGCGGATGCGAAGGCCGCAGCCGCCAGCGCCGCCTACGAGAAGGCGAAAGCAGACCTCGCCGCAGCGGAGGCCGGTGCGAGCGGTCCAGAGTACGATGCGGCAAAACAGAAGGTCGCGGACGCAGAGGCAGCCCTCGCTGCCGCACGAGCGGTGCAGTCCCAGTGCGAGTCCGAGCTCGAGCAGGCGCAGTCCGCTGCAGCAACGGCACAGACCGAGCTGAATGATGCCCAGGCGTCCCTCTCCGCGAAGCAGCAGGCCGCGGCCGATGCCGAATCCGGTGTGAACGCCGCCCAGTCCGCTCTCGATGCCGCGAACGCCGACCTCGATGCGGCCAAGCAGGCGAATGCCGACGCCGTCGCCAAGCTGGACGCCGCGAAGCAGGCTGTCAAGGACGCCGAGTCCGCCAAGGCAGCCGCCGACGTAGAGCTCGCGAACGCCAAGGCCGCAAAGGATACTGCAGACGCCGCCGTGACCGCCGCGCAGCAGAAGGTCGACGAGGCACAGGCGAAACTCGATTCCGCCGACGCGCAACTCAAGCAGGGAGCCATCGGCTTCTTCCGCGCCATGGGTGCCGAAGATGCAGCCAACATCATCCTGAACGCCAAATATGCCGGAAAGACCGAAGTCGGCAACTCCAAGGACGCCACGTCTCTTGACAATATGCTCAATGCGATCAGGTGGATGAAGTCCGTCAACGACTACCGCAAGTCGGTCGGCCTGTCCGAGCTCCATGTCACCTACAAGCTCATCGCCGGTTCGATCGCAGATGCCAACTACAGCGACACCGTGCTCGATCATGCCCGTCAATATGATTTTGCCGAAAACCTGGCATGGAATTACGGAATCGATCCGAGTGGGCAGTGGATCGAGCAGGAGAAGGGCTTTTTCGACAAGGCAACGGAGGCCCTTTATGGAGTCACCGGTCTTGTCGGCAAGGATGCCTATGATTTCTATGCAAAGAACGGTGTCGCAATCAACCATTGGATTGCAGACAACTGCCACTGGGAGAACGGCAGTAGCGGCACCGTCGGCCATTACATGAACATCATCAATCCCGAACTCGCCGTTATGGGAATGGCAACCTGCACCAAGGGCACCATGTCCGGGCTTCAGACGCAGTGCTACACCGCAGAGATCTCCGGCTGGTCCGGCTCCGGTTGGAACATGAACCCCATGTCCGTCGACGAGTATGAGCAGAAGCTGACCTCCTATATCAACGGCCTCAAGAACGCCAAGAGCGCACTCGACGCAGCCAAGGCCGATCTCGCATCCAAGAAGCAGGCAGCCGCCGGCGCCGCTGAAACCGTCCAGCAGAAGCAGGTCGCGGTGGATTCCGCACAGGCAGATGTCGATGCCGCGAAGCAGGACGTCACCGATGCCCAGCGTGCCGTCGATGCCGCCAAGGCTGATGTCGCCGCCAAGCAGCAGGGCGTCACGGATGCCCAGACCGAGCTTGATGCGGCGAAATCGGACCTCGATGCCGCCAACGCGGCAGTCGATACGGCAAAGTCGACCGTCCAGCAGAAGCAGGTCGCCTTTGATGCCGCCAACGCAGCCGTAACGACCGCACAGTCTAAGTTGGATTCCGCCAAGGCGGACACCGCTGCTAAGCAGCAGGGCGTGGACGATGCGAACGCCGACCTCGCGAAGTTCTTCCAGGACGTCGCCGACGCCAAGAAGGCGGTCGATACCGCAAAGAGCGTTCACGACGCGGCGGCAGCCGACCAGGCCGAGAAGGCGGCAGTCCTCGCAGCCGCCGAGCAAAAGGCGGACGCCACCGCACGCGCCCTCGCGGATGCCCAGCGTGCCGTCGATACCGCAAAGACCGACACCGGCGTTGCCGCCGACAGGCTTACCGGCTCCCAGACCGATCTCGATGACGCACGGTCGAACCTCGACATCCTCACCGGCCTTGCCGCGAAGCTCGCAGAGGCACAGCAGCGCGAGCAGGATGCAGTAAAGGCCGTCAATGACACCAAGGCCGCCCTCGATGCCGCGAAGGCGGATACCATCGCCGCCGAGTCCCTGGTCTCCGCCGCCGAGCAGGCGAAGGCGCAGGCAGACGCCAAGCTGTCGAAGCTGAACTCCATCGATGCCGGCGCGGCGATCGCTTCCGGGCATGATGTGAACGCGGATGACGCCCTCAACGCGCTTTTCGCCGCAGCAGTCGAGGCACGTGCCAAGGTCGCGCCCGCCAGGGCCATCCTGGACGAGAAGCAGGCCGCGGTGGACGGGCTCCAGTCCGGCTATGATGCGGCACTCGCCGCCTACGAGCAGGCGAAGTCCGACCGCATCGCAGCGGAGCAGAAGCTTTCCGATGAGATCGCACGACAGGAGGCAGAGGAGGTCGCAAAGCAACAGGCCGCAAAGCAACAGGCGGCATACACCCCGAAGCACCTCGCCGGCAAGGATACCGCCCAGCCCGGCAGCCTTGCCCAGACCGGTGACCGCGCGGGACTCATCGGCGAGACGTTCGTCATCGGCGGTACCGTCCTCGTGGCAGCCGGCGTCTTCCTCGATCAGAAGAAGCGCCGCGAGCAGATGTAAAAGCGAGCCGGGCGTTGGATATCGGCTGGCGTCCAACGCCCGGTTTCATGGACGGGGAGATCGGCGTGAGAACAAAGGCTATTATCGTTGCGCTTCTGGTGTGCCTTTCGGCACCTCAACTTGGATGTGCCAGCGTTGCAAAGCAAGGAAGCGGCTCTACGGAAAAGGCCGCCACAGCGGTAAAGAATAAAGACAAAAAGAAGCCGAGCGAAGAAAAGGCGGCGCAAACCTCTGGAACCAAGACCGAGGAGAAGAAAGAATCCGACGACAAGGACCAGAAGTCCGATGACTCCAAGAAAGAGGATAACAAGTCTTCCGACTCGTCGAAGTCTGACAGCAAGGGAAACTCCTCCGACTCGAAGCAGAATTCCGGTAATTCTCAGAGTTCCGGCAGCAACAATTCCTATTCCAACGGCGGTAGCCAGAAGAAGTGGGTTGCCGAGCAGGGACACTGGGAGACAGATTACAGCCAGGTCTGGGTGCCGAAGGTTGATTTCCGATCTCAGCCGAACACATTAGGCGGACAGGCCGTTCCCGCAG
>CALDBJ010000010.1 GCA_937937835.1 uncultured Collinsella sp. | reverse complement strand
TTCCCCAGGCCAATCTGGGGAGTCTCAATGATCTTCTGAGAACCATGCCACAGTTCCACGCGAGTCTCCTAAAAGGTATCGCCCTAGCGATACCTTTTAGGAGACTCATTCGACCGCCGCCCTTGCTCCAGGCTCTCTGGCAGAATAGATATCGCTTGGTATTAGAGGCGCCTCCAATCAATGCGATTGAAGGCGCCTTCTCTGCGAGCGTTATTTTGATTGCGCTGGTCGCGCCCTGCGATCAAGATCTTCTCGGTAGGCTTTCTTTTGTTTCCGTTGGTCGAGCCTTACGACCAAATTCTTGGACAAGCATATAAATAAATGGAAAGCGATGCAAGGCGGGTCAAGAAGCCCCGCAATCGCATTCGTTAACCCAGGGCGGCGAGCCGTTCCATCTAACCCAAATGCAGCAAGCAAAAGCAAGGCTTGTAGCTAGCGGGATAGTTCCGATGTCCGCAGACGTATAAAAATGGCGAGGTACGTACCTCGCCAGTCTGACACTTCCGAGACAATCGCCTCTTCGGTGGTTGAATTCTCTCATATTTCAGGGGCTTTTAGAGCTGCATCGATTAGGTCAGCAGCGTTGACGAAGCGGCCGGGATTCCCCCTGGCAAAGAACGCATCGCTCTCGTGGATTGCCTCAAGGCTTTCCTTGTTGGGCTCGGCGTGCGGAATGAGCTGCGGGATGGTATCTGTAAGCTCCTTGTCACGTTTACTTCGCTTCATAGAGACGCACCTCATCCTGCTCGATGCTTTTGCGGAAGGGCGGGCGCATGCGCTCTGGTGGGTTGGTGACGATATCAACTTTTCGCCCAAGTTCATTCTCAAGCTCATGGGAGAGTTCGTATAGCGCGCCGAAAGTCATGGTGTTGCCGCAGACTAGACGCAAGTCAATATCGCTATCGGGCGTTTGTTCGCCCCGCGCAAACGAGCCAAATAAATATGCTTCGCTGACGTCGTATTGAACCAGCACGCGGGAGGCGGCAGCGGATATGTCGGTAGGTGAGATCATGGGTTATTTGCCGTTCAACAGCAGAACGTCATAAGGCCAGCGGCGAAACCGCCGATCCGGCTTTTTGGCGTTCGGCGAGCTCGAAGATAAACGGGGCGTTTGATCTAACAAATTCAGTCAAGAAATTGAGATCATCAGCAGTAAATCCTTCGACGTTGAACCATTTGACCGCAGGCAAGAAGCATTCCGCATGGTCAAAGCCAAAGTCAACCGGGCGCTCGACGGCTACGCGAACGGTTCCGTCTTCTCTTGTCTCTGAGTAGGCAAACTGGGTGCCATCATCAAGCTGAACATAGCTCCAAAACATGACTACCCCCTTAGTGTTGATATCCGAGTATAAAGAGCAGACTAGATGTAATGCGGCGTGAATTGAATTATTCCCATAAGACACGAACTCTGACAGCTAGCCCTGTCTGTGGCCCTATACAAAGAAAGTGAGGGTATCGGCGTAAGCCAATACCCTCACTCAGGAGCAATTGAACGTACCTTAGGTCAAGTCTCCCACGACTTGAGACACCCTACTTACTGAAATGCAAGAACCACTGCCACGACAATGCAGACAATGCCCAATACGAGAGGCAGCGATGCCTTCTTTTCCCTGTCTTTAACAAGGAAGGTCTCGATTGCGGATGCAAGAATCAGAAAACCGCCAATAATCAGCAGGTCGAGTGCAACAAATCTGACGGTTGTAATATCGGAAGAAAGGCCTCCGACGTTGACATTTACAAGCGTAAAGATCGCGGCAAAGATGGCAAAGAGGGCCAGAACGTTGCCATAGATACGAGACTCAATGTGGGCGACTTCCTCCTTTTTGTCCTCGACCTTTTTAAGTTCTCCGGCATAGACGTCGGAATAATCTGCAAGTCCGTTAAAGTTGAGTTCATCAGAGAAAGCGCCGTGGTAAGGATGGGCCACCATGCCATCAACGCGCTGGAATGCAACCTGCGCTATACCCTTAGACTTATCGAGCGTAATAGTGTTACCGCTTACGTTTGTAACACGGTAGAACAGCCGTGTTCCATGCCCGGGGAAATATAGCGGCGCATCCAAAGAAAGCCCCTGGCGAATGCGCGAATTGCGCAGAAGCACGCTCGCGGTCAAATCGTTTGGCAACGCAACACATTCAACGCAAGAGACGAATGTCGAATCTCCGGGGCCAAGCTCTACCTCGGATTGCTTGCTTTCGTTGGTGTAGAATCCCTCGGTGCGCAAGTCATACGTAACCTGTCCGATGTTCGAAGCATCGGCATTGAGAAGCACCTTGCTGTCGATTAGCTCCTGAATCTTAGTATCGCTCAAGTACATACGAACCACTTCCTTAGGCCTCCGAGTATAGCACCAAGGCATAACAACAGTGACTGCCCCCAAAGGGGACATAGGGGAAGTGAGCCCTCAATCTAAGCGAACACCCTCGTAGCCTGGATCGAAGCACCTCGATTGATAACGCAACGGATACTTTTAGGCGGGTCGAATCTAAATTTTATACCTAGTTATCTTCTTCCATTCGGCCGGGAAACCCATGGCCTCAAGGAGGCGCTCCTCGCCGATACTCTCATCCAATGACAAATATCCGTTAACGCACTTGACGAGCTTGGCCTTGAATGTCTTGAACTCGTCGTCGCGAAGGAGGTATCGAAGAGTGATCACTGCCGAGAAAACGTCTACCTTGCCGCAAGCGTAATCCGGCCCAATCTTTTCGATGCCGAGCTTGGCGTGCAAGGCCGTGTCAGGAATCTCGACGTGACACCTGTGGGAGAAGAGACGCTCTCCATGCGCGCAGACGTTCCTGTAGAGGGCGAGTACGCGGATAAACGACGAGAGTTCTTTCGGGTTTCCCACCCCGAACCTCTTAGCAATCTTGGCCTTCTCGCTGTCCCTGAGCGCCGTGAGCATTTATGAAGTCTGTCCGAAGGTCATGGCGTTCACGGCGACCCATAGCGGCACGTTCTTATATGCCCTGCGGTAGTAGGCAAGGTATTCGTGGCTGGTATCCTTGTTGGCGATATAGTCAAGCATGTTTAGCAGCTTTGGGAGAACACGCTTCGCGCCCTTCGACGTCGCGTAACAGCGGGCGTCTAGATACTTGCTCTGGGACTCGCCATATGCAGCGCAGAACTCGTAGGCCAGCGCCGACCTGATCTTCGCCTCGACCTTGAGCAGCGCATCGAGCATTATCTCCCTAAGCTCGACGTCGAAATCGTAAAGCGCAAGGATGTCTCCAAAAGTGGCACCTTCGCGGTATACCCGGGTGCTCGGGTCGCGGAAAAACGACTGGTAGCCGTTCACGACCGGGAAATAGCCGATGTCCGCAAGCACCCTTCGGCAAACCTCTTCGTCCTCGATTCTGAGGCCGGAGCTTCTGAGCTTCTCCATCTGCTGCTGGTAGGTAAGAAATTCTTTGGGCATCGTCGCTCTTCCAGAAAATAAAAGGGGAACCCGCAGGCTCCCCTCCGGTTCCAGGCATCGAAAGTTTCTGGACCCTAATCACTGACATGATGCTATCTTCAAACTTGCGCCCCGTCAAGCACATGCACTGAGTATCCACCGGCACACATTACCAGCACGTCCGGCATTGCTCGCATGAAAAAGGCAACGCTCCTTCACTGAAAGCGTTGCCTCTAAAGCGTCTGCAAAACTCCTACATTTAAGCCAGATGTTCCTCACCACATCAGCAACAATGTGAGGTGGTGAGGAACGCTGTGCCAAGCAGAAATAGCGTTAGGGACACGGCGATCCAATTTGTGTCGCTGGTCTTGGGGAGCGAGACGGTCGTCGCGGTGGCGGCCTTGGGCCTGGAGGCCTTGGCGGCCGTGGTGTTGGTCACTGTGGTCGTGGTCACCGTCTTAGTCGCGGCCGCGGGCTTTTGTGTGGGATTCGTCGACGGATCCGCAGCTGGCACGCCGGTAGCGGGGTCGGTGCCAGGGGCGGACGGGCCATCGCCCGGCACGTCGGGCCCACCGGTCTCCCCCGCGAACGCCGTGGCATCCACGGGCTCGATCGTCACACGCGCTGCCACGGACCCTTCGGCATCCACCACGCCGCCTGCGCCAAAGGCCCCGCCCGCAGGCGCCACAAAGCGCGCGGATGCAAGCGACCCGCTCAGGCAGGCGACGCCGCCGACGGCGGCGTATGCATCCAGCCAGGACGCATCGACGGTAAGCTGCCCGGCCGCGCCACCGCCGGCAGCCCCGCCAAGCAGACACACACCATAGGTGCGCACGCCCGCCCCGGAGCCCGCGCCCGCGGCGACAACGCGCCCACCGCCGCGAACGGCAAGACCGTCCGCGATCACGCCGGCCACCCACGCATCCGCGATACCGGCGCCATCGGCCCGCGTATCAACCTTGCAGCCGTCCACCGCGAGCGTCCCCGACACGTAGATTCCGCACTGCGAGCCCGTGGCCACCAGCGACCCGGTGCCGTGGAGCGTCAGATCGCCCCACACCTCCATGCCGCAACGCGAGATGTCCACGTCGGGCGCGCTCGTCTCGACAACAGAGTTCTGCCCGGTCAGTGTCACCACCAGGTCACCGCCGGCGCCGATGGCCTCGCCCGTGTAGCCGTTAAGCTCCAGATGGTCGGCATCGGTCCAAGCCCACCCGGGGCCCGACGCGCCCGGCTCGTAGTACGTGGCGCCCGCAATGAACAGGCTCTCCGCGCCCGCGGCATAAGAAGGCCCGCCCAGCAAAACGCATAGGCAGGCCATGGCAGTAAACAGGATGTAGTGACGGCTAGTGTGGAACGCGGCAGCAAACATAACCGCTCCGATCTTCGCTAGAGCCAATGGGAACTGCGCCAGAAAACTACCTGGTAGCAGCAGTAATTAGTGTAGCGAGATCGAGAAAGGGGCAAAGAAGAAAACTGTGATCGAACCCCCGAAATTAGGTGTAAATCGTTTTGCCAGTCGGTGAAAGGAAGGGGCATATTTCGTTATTCCGAAGGAGGCTCCTCGACACGCATGCATGGGTGGCCATCGCTGCTATAGAACAAAGTAGATTTAGCTTCATCAATTGAGCCGCACAACCTAAATAAGCTCGAATGCCTTATTGAAGAATAGCCATCTTTGTCAATTTCTAACATCATGAGTCTATTCATAAGAAAAAGGGCCCCAATGGCTCTAAGAAGATTTCCTTGACTTGCCTTCTCATAATTACCGACCCCTGTGTTCTCGTCAATTACTACCCTATTGTGTTTGACGCTGTTGTAGTCGGTCCACCAAGTTAAGGGTTTGGAGTTATCAGCGCGTTTGTAATATGCACTACCATTTTTATTCTCGCTTTTAACCTGCTTCCAGCCATCGAAGGGTCGAAATTTGAACTTTCGATTGAACTCAACGGTCTTAATCCCAAGATTGGGAAATGCTTCGCCTAGATAATACCCCCATTTGCTTATGGTGCATTTATTAAGGTCGACATTGGGAAATAGTTGCCGAACGATCTCTTTTCCTAAGGAATCTATCTCACCGCACGCAGCTAAATAGAGAGTCAAATATTCAATAGAAAATGCGTCACGGTTTCGCTCGGAAAAAGCACAATATCGCTCCGTATGAGAAAATCGTTCCTCAATTGCCAGATAATAATCCCAATAAGACTGACAATATAAATCGAGTGAATACTTCGAATCTATGTTCATCATTAAAATCCCTTTTTTAAATCAATTATTCTGAATCGCTGACAAGATTGTTATGGCTTTGTTTTAGGAACCCCAAAATCAGTATTTCCTGATCAGTTCTTTTCCATGTTAAGGTCGCCAGGCTTCCATATTTGCCATGCGTCAAGCGCCTGAGACTGGAAATCATCCGACACCACAATTGCTAGGCTTGACCTTGCACGTGTGATTGCAACGTAGAGCTTCGCTCTTGTGGCTTCAGATAGGCGAGCACTATGGTCAAAGAGCCAGTTCCGCATATTGGCAGTCGGAAATAGGAGAACATTGTCAAAAGATAGCCCTTTTACAGCGCCCATGTTATTTGCCTGAATCCCCGGGGGAGTTTTGGTCCTTCTGTCATAGACAAGGCTCACAGCACTGTAACGGTTGCTGTAATTGTTAGCGTCTGATTCTCTAACGAGTCTTATGGGAGATTTAATACTGTCTTCGAGCGTATCCCTTGTCGAAACAGTTGAAGGAAACTCCGGATACAGGGTATCGGCCAAATCCACAATATCCTGGGGACAACGGTGGCAGAATCGAAGTGTTTCGATATCGACGGTGCAGTTAAGGTGTTTGTCCTTAATATATTGACCAAACCCCGACTTGCGGTATGACTTGTTCTTATTAACGTTGGCCGTATGAAAAGTTGCTTGTCGCTGATCGCCCGCAAAGCGCATATCGCTAATATCGCAGAGCATGTTTGCGATAAGATCAAGATCATAACCAGACATATCTTGGATTTCGTCGATACAAATCATGGTGTATAAACGAGATAGACGATCAATAACGTCTCCGTTTGTAATCTCATTAATATAAAGTGCGAGTTCTGCAAGTTTGTCGCTAAATATTTTGATCTTGTTATCACCATTATGTCGGCAAGCATAATGGCGCAATTCAGTTTTCCTGGTCCTTAATGCGGATGCGGTGCTTACGAGGTCGATGCCGGCGATGGGTTCATTTGCAAGCGCCCCAAATGCGCCCTGAAATGGTCTTATGCACTCGTTTAGAAGGAACGTATACCAAGGCATGACGTCAATCGTATCAGGGATGCCACCAACTTCATTTAGAAGAACTCGGTTTAGTTCATCGCTATTGGCATCAGTGAATGTTGTGAGAAGCACGTGACCATTACGATGCTCGACAGCCAATCTAGCGAGATACGTTGTTTTACCAGATCCCGCCGCGGCGTCATAGAATACACCGGACATCTAAATCACCCGACGGCCCTATCAATGAAATCAATTGCACGGGTGATATAGTCGGGCCAGGTGACTTCTGTACCTGTTTTAAAAAACTCGTACGCGCATTCAGTTTTGTGACTTTTCATATATTGGAGCAAATTATCTCGTGTGTTATAGCTTTTCCTCAATATCTGATTGACGCAGTCAACCCCGTTTGCTTCAACTAGCTCAGGCTCAAGCGTATTGTAAGAGTATCCGTCAATTGACCCTCGATTTAATAGCCTTTCTGGGAAACTGACAGCGACTCTAGCGTCCTCATCAGGTTTGCCTTTGCCGAGTAAACTATAGGCCTTATATTGATTTTCTCTGGCCTCGATGTTTCCGTCATTGTCAGTCAAAGCGACAGCGAACTGAGAAACCGCATCAGCAAGTTGTAGAAATCTGGAACCAGAATTGCCGACTGAAATAACCTCTATGCCATCTTGAATGGGAAGGCGACCGTTATGGGAATCCATATACGCTCTCTGTACTATGAGCTCATCGGAATCACCTTCTACAAGAAAACACGCTTTACATAGCAAAAAGCGAAGCGTTGAGTAGCCTGGAAGTTTTTCAAAGAAATGGTAGGTGTCATCAGTGCAACCGTTGCGGAGACTGGTAGTAGTGCCATCCGGGCCAACCATAAGAAGATTGCCGAGATATAACTTATTTGCTACAAAGCTACTGTGTGTAGTAATTACAGCTTGCTGGCTATTCAATTCATCACAAATACCATTCAGTAGCTTATTGAGACTTGCGTGCGAGAGGTGTGCTTCGGGCTCTTCGAGGAGAATTACATTAGATCCGTTTTCGCTGTTTTTTGCTAGGGCCAACTCAACTTCAACCATATTTTGAGATCCGGCACCGGCATGTGAAAACGATATTGAATCAAGGGCCGCAACTACGCCGGACTCCCATGCTCGCTTATTCCCCATATCGCTGCGGAAGCTGACTGCTTTTCCCGATAGGCTATTCACCTTGTCGGATAACACTTTATTTGCAGCGCTAACAGCATTGCATTCATTAAATTGGAGTCGAGAATGTCGATATGCCTGAAGGACTGAAATTTGACCATCATGATCTAAAACGTCTTTTGCAAGATGCGATATATAAGACTGCTGACTTCCAGTCCTTGAGAATCCAGAAGAGTCGATCAGACAAGATCGAAGCTTTAATGAGGAAGTAACTAATCCGCTGCGCGCAAATGTATACCTTTTAACGCGATAATATTCGATAGGCAGGGCATTTCCTTCAAGCCCTTTTACGTATTGATCAAATTCCGACCCAAATTCTTCGCGATTAAGCGAAAATAAAATTCCAATTCCGGATTGTTTTTGTTTACCAGCATTGTAGTCACCTTCAAATTTTGCTATTTGATGGACATCTTTGCCATCGAACGTAGCTTCGATTCGAATTAACGGCGGCATCACAGCGGACCCGCATTTCAGCGTATTGAAATAGCAATTGACGTTGTCAACATTAAATAAATCTTGAGTGAGAGCTTGATTGAGCGATGCACCGCGATATGTACCAGACAGTACAAGATGAAGAGCCTCTAGAATTGTGCTTTTGCCTGAATCATTATTACCAGCGAGAACGTTAATGCCTGGAGATAGAGAAATATGAGTTGGTGATGCGAATTTTTTGAAACCCTCGATGTAGAGATCTTTTACATATAGGTTAGGTTCCATTTCCAGACTCCGTTACCGTTTATATCAAACATTTTTGAAACCACTAGGTGAATATATCTCGTATAGTCCTCATCCACCACTTTGTCTTCATACTGATTTAATTACCAAGAAATTGCTTTATAGCCACTTCAATCAGCGGAATCACAATTGACGCTAATGGGCCAACGTTCTTTGCGATAGCCGAAAGCTTTTCGACCTTTTCGAGAAAGTCCTTCTTGTCGTCTCCTTTAGATGATTTATCTAGATCAGCGATAGCGCCGAGGGCTACATTCCTGTCTTCTTCATTTAGTTCTAGTTCAAGCGATCGCGTCGGAAATGTTGGTGTAAGCGCGCCGACGGCTGACCGCCAAACGCA
>CALDBJ010000009.1 GCA_937937835.1 uncultured Collinsella sp. | reverse complement strand
TTTGTGAGGGTGGTTTGTTGTATGCGTTTTGCTGATGATGGGGCCGTGAACCGGCTGGGCATCTTCTTCTTCTACGACGCGCAAGGCGTGGTGGACGACTACGTGACCACGCTGCTCGACGGGCTGGCGCCCCACTTCACCGAGATGGCCATCGTATGCAACGGCGAGCTCACCGACGAGGGACGCGCCAAACTCGCCCGGTACACCGGCAACATCACCGTGCGCGCCAACCAGGGATTCGACGCATGGGCATACAAGACCGCCATGGACTCCTACGGATGGGACGCGCTCACCGAATTCGACGAAATCGTCCTGTTCAACGCCACCATCATGGGCCCCGTCCACCCCTTCTCCGAGATGTTCGACGCCATGGACAAGCGAGACCTCGACTTCTGGGGCATCACCAAGTTCCACAAGGTACCGTTCGACCCCTTCGGACGCAGCCCCTTCGGCTACCTGCCCGAGCACATCCAGTCCCACTTCCACGCCTACCGCAAGAGCCTGGTGTCCAGCAAGGAATTCCAGAACTACTGGGACAACCTGCCCCCCATCAACAGCTACGAGGACTCCGTGGGACTGCACGAATCCCTCTTCACCAAACGATTCGCCGACCTCGGATACGCCTGGGACGTCTACGTCAACACCAACGACCTCGAAGGCTACACCTACGGGCCAATCACTTTTGCTGCAAAACAACTAATTGAGGACCGGCATTGCCCAATTTTTAAACGTCGCTCATTTTTCCATGATTACCACGATGTTCTGAATCAGTCGGTTGGTAATGCTTCGCTTGGCCTGTACGAGTACCTGCGCGACCACACCGGCTATGACACCGACCTCATATGGCAAAACCTGCTACGCACGGTTCAACTTAGCGATCTGACAAAGAACTTGCAACTTGTAAGAGTTCTTTCGCAGGATAATGCGCAACCCATTCCGCAAAAATTCCGTGTTGCTCTCGTTCTGCATCTGTACTATATGGATATTCTTGATCAAATTTTGCGATACGCCAGATCTATGCCTGAGGGTTGTGATGTGATCATCACCGTGGGCAGCGAGGAGAAGGCATGCATCGTGAAAGAACGGTGCGAGGGCATGCCCTACAACATCGATGTGCGCGTCATCGAGAACCGCGGGCGCGACGTCAGCGCACTCCTCGTCGGAGCAGGCAAGGACGTCCTCAACTACGACCTCGTCTGCTTCGCACACGACAAAAAAGTTAGACAATTGCGTCCTGAGACCATTGGCGACGGCTTCGCCAAGAAATGCTTCGAAAACACGCTTGCCAGCAAAGCATACGTCGCCAATATCATTAATCTATTCGCCGATAATCCCCGACTTGGCGTAGCGATGCCGAGCGCGCCCAACCATGCGGATTATTTTTATAGCTATGCGTTCAGCTGGGGGCCCAACTATCGGGGGACAAAAGATTTACTGGACGGACTTGGAATCAAAGTGCCGCTCAGCCCGCATGCTGATGTTATCGCCCCTCTGGGAACCATGTTCTGGTTCCGTCCCAAAGCGCTCCATGGCCTAATCGACAAATCATGGGAGTACTCGGATTTTCCACCCGAACCCAATCCGGCAGATGGCTCATTCCTGCACTTCGTTGAGCGCGCTTACTGTTACGTGGCCCAATCCAACGGCTACTACAGTGAATACATACTCTCCGATCGTTTTGCAAGGTTGGAAATCACCAATCTCGCTTTCGAGACACGTGAGCTGGCCAAAGCGATAGGCCCGACCCTGGCCCGACCCACTTTGCTGGAGACCTGCCGTAACGCTTCGGCGAGTCAAGGTCTTCGTGCAACGATTGTGAGAAACGTCAAGGGACTGATCAAGCAAAATGCCGCATTAACCAAGATGGCGTTATCCGCTAGGCATCTCCTCGGTAAAGACCCAGTGGTTCACCGCCATGAAATCGATCCTGCGAAAGACAACAAATAGTAATTAATCGGATAAGCTGAGATAAAAGGTATAAGGAACCAGGAAGCGTAATGGCAACATCAGATACAACAACGACATCCCCGTCAACGGTAGGATCGCAATCCTCAGAAGCAACGACCAAACATCGCCCCCGCCTGTTCTACCTGGATTTTATTCGGGCCTTGGCAGCAATACTAATTGTAATCACGCATTTCAACAATCCGTTTATGCTACCCCACCCTATATTCATGTACGAGCCTTTCGGCATATACGTGGGCGGTCTCGGAGTCTCGTTGTTCCTTATTATATCCGGCGCCGCATTGATGTATAACCACGGCGAAGCGGAAAAGCTAAACCTGAAATCCTTTTATTGGAAACGCTTTAAAACGCTGTATCCAATGTTTTGGATAGCATTCATTGTCGCTAATGCTTTTCTGTTCTTGCGAGCGCGAGGCAATCCTTATCCAGGAGTGCCGAAGAAGAACATCATTTTCTCTATGCTTGGCATAGACGGCATGGTAGCAAACACCTCAATTCCCACGTTCTATACCCTCGGTGAATGGTTCCTTGGTTTCATTGTTATCTTCTATATCGTGTTCCCCCTACTGCGCTGGGGAGTCAGGAACCATCCCATTCCTTCTCTTGTCATTATCCTCGTACTCTATATCGCCACGCTATTAATTGACTTTTCTCTTGACGGCCTTCCCAAGTCTATGTTGCTAACAACGAGACTACCTGAACTCGCTTTTGGTATGTATTTCACTCAGTATATAAAGAAGATTCCATGGCCTATGGCTCTAGCCTCTCTGGTATTTCTTGTGGTGCAGGAAATTCATCCGTTCCTAGTCGATGATCTGGGAACAACATTCGTCGGCATCGCTGCATTTATGCTACTGGTCTATACATCCCGTTTTGTTGATTACCAGCCAGTTAGAGTACCAGTGAAATCCATCTCTCGGTATTCCTACCCCATCTTTCTCGTCCATCACGTGGTAATCATCCAAATTTTCAATTTGATCAATCCTACGAGTCTTTCCGCGAGTGCGGCCTATTTGCTATTCTTTGCCGACTTCACCATCATTATGGTGTTCTCTGTGATTCTCTATCGTGTCAATAAATCCACGCTTGCATATATCAGGAGCATGTTCGTAGCAGAACAATAATCAATAACTAGAATCATTGAATG
>CALDBJ010000008.1 GCA_937937835.1 uncultured Collinsella sp. | reverse complement strand
CGGCGCTTTATTGAAAAAAGCACGGCACCGTAATGGTGCCGTGCTTGTGCTTCTAGCTGGAGCGGGCAACGGGACTCGAACCCGCGAGTGTCAGCTTGGGAAGCTGATGCCTTACCACTTGGCGATGCCCGCATATGTGGGGGATAGTATAACGCGGTTGTCTTGTTCGATACAAGGGTGGCGATGCTTGTTTTAGCTATGGAGATTCGTTTGAAAATCGCGTCAATTGTGGAGATGAGGACCTTTGACCTCCTGTTCTCCTTATCTTCTACCTGCGCTTTTGCTTGATTGTTGTATTTGAGCTCAATTTGTCAGGAATTGGGCAAGCTTTTGGTCAGGCTCCGGTACTTACCCGCATGAACCTCGGGGGTAGCCTCATCCTACGCGTCGCAGCCTCCCCGTGCGGCGCACGAGGGATAAGGAGCAGCCATGTCCAACGCACCCACGCACTCTGTCCACAGCGCAATCGCAACAGGTCCGCTACTCCTGCTCCTCTTCCTGCTTTTCGGCTGCCTGGCACCGGGAGCCGCATTTGCCGTCGATGGCTACGACCAGCTCGGCTTCCGCACTATTAGCGATGATTGTGGGCCCTTCTTCATCGGCAAGTATGAAGCTCAAGACACCTCGATTGCCTACTGCATGAACCAGGAGCGCCCCGGCCCCACCAAACCGGGCGGCCCATGGCTCAACTTTGATCAAGGCTGGGTGTGGCTCGACGACGAGTTCGCGGCAATCGTTTGTCACGGATATCCCACCACCACGTCGTTTGGCGGTTACCATCTTTCACCCGATCGCGCCCGCGCCGCCACCCAGCTTGCCGTATGGATGCTCAACGGCACTACCCATGTCGACGGCACCTACTCCTACACGACCGCTCAGGGTAAAACCAAGAGCGGACACTTTACCGCCGACAATGAAGTCGTGGCGGCTGCGCGGTGGCTCCACGACAGCGCAAAATCAGGAAGCATCGAAGCCGCTCCGCACCGCGCGCGACGCTATCTAGGGGCCGTATCGGGCGGCAGCAAACGTCAAGACATGCTCTATGTACTGCCGGCGGTCTCTGTTTCCTTCCAAAAGCAGTCTGCTAACACCGTTATTACCAGCGGAAACAATACCTATCAGTTTACCGGGGCAACATTCGATATTTTTGAGAGCGCCAGCGGCGCGCGTGTCGGCACCATCAAGATGGACAGCAACGGTCGAGCGCAAGCAACACTTCTGCCCAACACGGCATACTACCTAGTTGAAACGAAGGCGCCGGCCGGCTATGTCCCCCGCCACGATCGTATTGCCTTTACCACGGGGAATGACGGCGGGCGGGTCGCCATTGATGAACAGCCCGGCACCATCAATCTGCGTATCGTAAAACTCGATGCCGCGACGAATGCCGGCCCCCAGGTGGGATCTTCACTCGCAGGAGCAGAGTTCACGTGTGTGTCGCAATCAACCCCTGGATGGGCACAAATCCTCACGACCGACGAAAGCGGTCGGGCCACCCTCGCCGATGTCCCCTTAGGAACCTTTACCATCTACGAATCAAAAACCCCCGAGGGCTACCTGCCATCCAACGACAGCTGGACCTATACCGTTGGAGCCGACCAGCTCGGCGATTCAGGCGTGGTCGAGATCGAATCTCGCGTTTCCGATATCCCCATTGCGTTTAACCTTGAGATTTCCAAATTCAAGGATTACGGCAATAGCGACCAATCCGGCCTGGAGCAGCCGGCGGAAGGTGTTGTCTTTGAGGTTGTCAGCAACAGCTCTCAGCAGGTTGTTGGCACACTGACCACAAACGTCTATGGCTTTGCCTCCACCAAAGATCAGCCCGAAGCATGGTTCGGCGCAGGCAAGCGACCCGCCGGTGTCCACGGAGCCGTCCCATACGACCGTGCCGGCTACACGGTTCGCGAGGTTCCGGAAACCGTCCCCGAGGGTTTTAAACGTGCAGGGGAATGGACCGTCGGGGCCAATCAGATTTCCAACGGCGCCGAGCTTCAATATATCGTGGACAACCACGCTCTGTCGACGCATCTCCAGATTGTAAAACGCGATGCCCAAACAGGCGCTTCTGTTCCACTAGCCGGATTCACCTTCCAACTACTCGACAGCAATCACGAATCTGTCTCACAAACTTGCTGGTATCCAACACATAACGTAATGGACACCTTTACGACTGACGCGACCGGGACCGTCACACTGCCCGAATCGCTCGTGCCGGGCACCTATTATGTACGCGAAACCTCGGCCAAAGAGCCCTATCTTGTCGGCGAGGAGATCGAGGTAAACATACCCGCCGACATGAACCTAACGCCCGTTGCAATCGCCTCGTATTATGACCACGCCGCGACCGGAAACATCAGGATCGTTAAAACCGATGCCATAGACGGCAGCAGCCTCGCGGGCGCCGTCTTTGAGATCCGTGCCTCGAGTGATATCGTGCGCCCCGACGGTAGCATTGCCGCGCTCGACGGTGAGACTGTCGCTACCATCACGACGGATGAAACTGGAGAAGCACGCGCGGACAACCTCCCGCTGGGACTTGGCACCGCACGCTACGAGGTTGTCGAGACTCAAGCGCCGGCAGGCTTCTTGCTCGATCGGACAACCCATATTGTCGACCTTACTTATGCCGACCAGAAAACACCCGTTGTAGAAGCACGGCTTAACGTATCCGACGATTACACCAAGGTTGATATCTCCAAGGTCGATGCAAGCGGTGAGCAGGAAGTGGAAGGCGCACAACTCACCTTATATGGTCCCGATAAAACCGAAATAGACTCCTGGACCTCATCCGACAAGCCACACCGCGTCGAACATCTTGCACCCGGCACCTACTCGTTGCGCGAAATGATGTCTCCGCGGACCTATGACCTTGCCGAGGAAATAACGTTTGAAATAAAGGATACGGGAGAAGTCCAATACGTCGCGATGAAGGATGCGCCCATCGAGATCAAGGGACAGGTCGACAAGCGTCAGGAACTTGTCCAACCTATCGAAAAGGGCCTGTTGGCTAACGGCGATGGTAAAAATCGCGCCGCGACGCAAACTAATACGGATGGACTTTTCTCCTATACCATCGACGCTCGAAACGATTCCGCTACTTGGGTTGATGAGTTTACGATTACCGATGATCTTGAGTGCGCCAAAGACGGCACGGCGAGATTCATCTCAATCGAAACCCCCGTCGCCATCGGCGACCTCAACGGTCTGTGCAACGTGTGGTATCGCACGACGCCGTTGGACTCGACAGACGTCGATGAGCCGGCGAACGCGACACTTGACGATGGACACGAAAATCCTTGGCTTGAGTCCGACGAAGTAAAAGAGAGCCTTGGTGAGGACTGCCGCCTCGTTGATTACGACGGCTGGCGCCTCTGGAAGGCGGATGTCTCGACCACGGAATCCACCACACTCGAGGCGGAAGAGCTCGACCTTGCATCCAATACCGTCGTAACAGGCATTCGAATTGAATACGGTGCGGTAGCCGCCGACTTTACGACTCGAAGCGATGCGGATTCTTGGACCCGCGATGATCTCAAAGATGAGCACGACGACCTTGACGATGCCAAAGCAATCCTTGGCACAGACGCTCGGGGCGCAGTCGTACACATGCAGGCAACGTCGGCTTATACGCCCCAAACCGCACTCACCAACAGCGCGCGCGTCGATCTTTGCCGCAACGGTGGCGGCGATAAACTTGAGTCACATGACGAGGACAGCGTCATTCAACGCTGTACCCTACCGCAGGACCTACCGGCAACAGGATCAGTTCCCATCGCCGCTTGCATCACCGCGCTCCTGACCTCGGGTGCCGCAGCCCTATGGTTCGCTCGCCTTAGGTCGATCCCAAAGAAGCGCTAGCGCGATGAAAAAGCGGGCGAGCCAGTCCCCTGGCTCGCCCGCTTTCAATCATTTAAATCGCCGCATCTACTCTGCAGACGAAGATCCACCATCAACGATTGCCTGCTCGGACTCAGGAATCCCATCGGCACCCGTACTCTGTTCTTGCTCCACCTCTTCGCTGATTGCGGAGGCGGGGGTCGAGCCCTTTGCACCCACGATGAAGGCAGCCCCAAATCCTAACGCAATGGCAATCAAGGTCAAAATCACGTAGACAGGCCAATGGCGCTTAATATACGAAAACACGTTGACTCCTTAGAGCTCCGTCTACGAACGGCGGATAACCTCGGTCACGACCTCGGATACCGTAGCAATGTTCGTCGGGTTGACATTGTGGGGCAGGTCGTCCTCGGTACGAGCGCAAGCCAGACGCGTGCCGTCCACGCCGGCGATGGTAAGGGCTCGGCGGCTCGCCTCGAGCGCAGCATAGGCATCGGTCTTGGCATAGGGCATCTCGAGCGCGCCACAATCGACATGGAACGACTTGCAGACCTTGCTGACCAGGTTCATGATGCGGCGATCGCCCTTGAGCAGTTGTTGTTCGCCCTCGACCGTCACCACCGAAAGCCTACCGGCGCCGACGGATTCAAGATTGATAAAGAATACGCCGCGGAGCTTATCGCGATGCGAAGCCAAGAAGGCCTTCATGCCAGCGCCATCACAATCCGAGGCGCCCGTTGCCACAAACCAGATATCGTGACCGAGCAGCTCATCATCGCCCATAGAGGCGACAGCCGAGAGCATATCTTCGGAAGAAGCGCCATCGGAAGACGTAGCGCCACCCTTCCAGCCATCGTTATCGTCCTCGAAGTTATCCCACGAACCGATACCGCGACCGGACTTCTTGGCATCGTAATCGTCTTCGACGCCCAGCCAGTCACTCATGCTGTCCTGCTCGTTTTTCTTTTTACGGCCGAACAGACCACCCAGGCCGCGCTTACGAGACTTGGGTGCCGCCGGGGCGGGAGCCGAAATGGTCTCGATCGGCTGTGCGCCCGACGCAACGGGCATAGGAGGCGCAACGGGTGCCGATGTGGGTTCGGGGCCCTGGGCAGTAGCAAAGGGATCGTTGACCTGTGCGGAGGGGTCGGGAAGGTCGAACAGCGACGTGCGAGACGCAACGTTTGCCTGCTTCATAGACGGCAGCGACGGATCGGGGACCGAAGCCAGCGGAGACGAGGAAGGTGCAGGCGACGGTGCCGACGCCGGATCGGGAACATTCATCTGCGGGCGCGGCGATGCCTGGGAGGAAATCTGGGCCATAAGGGAATCGACCGTTTCGTCCTGGGTGGGAGCGACATTGGCAACCGTGGCACCGGAACCACTCGGGGTCGGCATGGTGAAAATCTGCGTGGAATAAGGCCTCGACTCATCCGTCTCGGGAGTCTCGGAAACCGCAGGCACTTCCTCCTGCTCGACCTCGGTCGAATCATCTTGCTCGGCTGCCGCGTATTGCTCTTCGTCAGAGTTGGCCTCGACGGGCTCGTCCTCGGCGGCATCTTGGATTTCGGCAGCATCAGCAGGCTCGTCATCGTCTGCCGCGTCGCCCTGCTCATCGGAAACAGGAAGGGGCTCGGCAATCGCGGTGCCCTGTTTTTCAAACGTTATCGTGGAATCGAACTGCGCGGCATCAAACGACATGGTGCTATCGACGTGCTGCTGAGCCTCGAAAGACGTCGTCGCTTCAACAACATCCGCGGACGCCGGTTGCTGGGACTCAAAGGACGTTGTAGCTTCGGCGGCTTCGACGGGCGCGGACTGCATAGCCTCGTTCTGCTCGAACTCTTGCGCCGCGAGCTCACGTGCCGCCTCGGCTGCCTGCTGCTGAGCGATAGCCTCCTGCTCGGCAGCCTCGCGTGCGGCAGCGCGCTTCTCCTCGAAATCGTCGACAAATTTCTTGCCCTTTGCAAACGCACCCTTAAAGAAGTTGGAAGCGCTGGCGCCAATCGACGAGAACGCGGATGCAATGTCGGCATGCGGCGTTGCCGCGGGAATCTCGGCCGAGAAATCAGTATCGCTCTCGTAAGACACGCGCCTCGGTTGTTCAACGTAATCGTCGTCAGACTCGTCCGCAACGTCTTGCGCCGGTGCGGCGGGAGCCAAAATGTCCAGTCCTGCCGCGGGATCGAACGCGGACACCGCCTCGGGATCGGCAACGGCAGCGGTAACCGCGGCAGACTCATCATCCGCAGCGACAACGGGCGCAGGCGCAGCCACGACGGGGGCAGGCTCGGGCTCAAACGTTGGCTCCTCGCCCTCCTCGTAATCGAGCGTGCAGGACTCGGGAAGCATGCCGAGCGCGCGGATGGCATCCGAACCAAAGCGGATATTGCCGGCGGCATTGCGATAGAGCTTGGGCTTGGGCTCGGCGACTTCGACCACCGCGGGCTCCTCCGCCGGCTCGGCGGAGGACTTTTCCTCGGTGGACACTTCGGCCTGGGCAGTCTGGTCTTGAGCCTCGGGCGCGATAACGCCGATTAGCGTCTCGTCGGCAGAGGCGCCCTCAAAACCATCGATCTGTCCATCAAAAGTCTCGTCCTGCTCGGGTGCGTCGACAGGCGCAACCGGCTGGCCAAACTCGTCCTCGTCGTAGGAAGGTTCCTCATATTCAATGGTGTTGCCGTAGTCGTTTTGCTGCTGGGCCGCGGCATACTCGGCCGCCGCGCGCGCCATTTCCTCGGCGCGACGCTTCTGCTCGCCAAAATAGGTGTCGAATGGAATGTCGTCGGGGAACTCGTTTTCGCCCTGATAGGGGGCGACGTTGTCCATGACACCGAGCATAGCGGCGACAGAAGACTTGTTGCACACCGCGCCGGACGTATAGGGAAGAATGTGGCGGTTAGAGATGATGTTTGCCGCGTTGGCAAGTGCAACGAGGGAAGCGAGGATCGCGACAATCCACAGCAGAACCTTGAGCGCGCCGGGGAGCGGCAGGATACGCAGGATGGCAACGGCAGCAGGGGCAACCGTGGCAACGGGCAACAGCTTGGCGATGAGCGCACGATACGAAGCATAGGGCTCGCGGGCGAGCAGCTCAGCACGGGGAGAGTCGTAGTGTGCGACAACGACCACCGGGCGGTTGCGCGGAGACGCGAGCGGGCCCGAGGCCTTGTGGTAGGCGATGACATTTTGGCTCACGCCCGTCTTGCCCAGGCGCGAAACCACGGGGTGGCCCGTGCGCTCGAGCACGTAAAGAACGGCGCCGACAACGGCCAGCAAGGTGCCGACCAAGCCGATACCGCCGCCGATGCCCATCAGCAGGGCGCCGGCAAACGCAAGAATACCGGTAGCGGCAAATGCCAACCTACCGGGCGCCGGGGCATTGAACTCCTGAACCTCGGGATCAAAGCCGTGGTTGCGGAAGATCTGAGCGATATCCTCGGCAGCCAAGCGCTCTTCTTCGCTGCATGCCGGCGTAATGCCGGTGTTCTGCAGCAGGTGGTTAATATAGTTCTGGGTGTTCGCCATGTGCGCTCCACATCCATAATCCGACAAATAGGCCCAATGCATGCACATTAGAACCGTATATAGTCGAAAGTATACCCCGAGCGAGCGCAAACGACCGAATTCGAGTCATCTTAACGCCCCGAGCGGACAAGGATATAGCCTAATCTCCATATCGGACTAAAATCATGGCAGCAAACCACCTTCTCATGCGAGGACTCTATGACGGCAAGCGACGCGACCGCGACAATTAAAAAGGGAAGTTCGGAGCCCGGTTTCGATAAAACGGCTCAGCGCATCCTCAATCTTTTCTTTGTGCTCAACAGCTCCCCCGAACCGCTGACGACCGAGCAGATCGTCTTGGATTCTGACCTGGGATATGGCTCGGGCAACATCGACTCGGATAAGCGCAAGTTTCGGCGCGATCGTGACAAACTGCTCGAGCGTGGCATCTTAATCAAGGAAGTTCGCCCCGCCGGTGCGCAGGAGACCGAGGAAAGCTCGTGGACAATCGACCGCGAGCACACCTTTGCAGCAGGCGGCCTCATCACCGCAGACGACGCCGATATCCTGCTCAACGCCATCGACCAGACACTAGCGGCCGGCTCATCCACTTTTGCCGCACCGCTTGCCGATATTCGCTCCAAGATTGCCTATCTCACCGGTAGGACGACGGTGGACGAAGCACCAATCCGCCGCTCTCCCACCGTCGATGCGGTATGGAGCGCCTTTGCCGAGCGATGCGCGCTGCGATTTTTATATCAGAACGGACGCGGCGAGCAGAAAGAACGTACCGTCTGCGTCTACGGCATGTTCGAACGCGAGGGCGTGGCGTACTTCTGCGGCCTCGACAATGTCACCGACGGCATCAGGACATTCCGCTGCGACCGTATCGTTCGCGCTTGGCGTCCTTCGAAGGCCTACGCCATCCCTGCGGACTTCAATCTCAACGACTATCTGTTCTTTGAATTCGATTTTGCCGACCGACCGCCCGTTGCAGCCACGTTCTCGTTCGCCCCTCAGACGCAGATCGATATGATCAACGGCCTCACGCGCGGGCGAGGTGAGCTCGCACACACCGATGCGGGATGGACCTGGACCGTTGACGTGCGTGACCTTGAAGCCGCCGCCTCATTTTGCATGGCCCACGCCGTGGACGGCATGAGGCCCGTGGCCCCCAAATCGCTCAAGCAGGCGTGGAACCGCCTCATTGAAAGGACGGTGCACGAGCATGCCCGTGCGTAAACTCACCAGCGAGCAGAGACTCTCGCGCGCCATCGACATCATGGAGGCCCTCTACGCCGCCGGCGAGAGCGGCATGACACGAGCCGAGATTTGCAGCCGCTTTGACATCACAGGGGTGTCGCTCGACGAGATTCTCGAGATCGTCTCGACGCTCGCGGACCGAGAATCGGGCGCGCGCATCATCTGCGAATGCCGCGGCGAGCGTGTGGTCCTCACCGGCGACGCCGGGCGTGTTCTACCGTTGCGCCTGAGTGCCGCCGAGGGCGCTGTGCTCAACCACGAACTTGAATCGTTGGGGATCGAGCCACAGACGGCAGCCCGGATTCGGCATGCTCTTCTACCCGAAGAGCTCGGCTATAACCAGCGCGTCTTTGACACCGTCAACCACGGGTCGCACTGGCAGCAGCTGAGCTGCGCCATTCAGGACGGCGTTCGCTGCCGCATCTCGTATCGCTCGATGGACGATGCACGGCCACGCGAGCGTCTGGTCGACCCCTTGCGCATTACGGCAAACGGCGACCAAACATACTTGATTGCCTGGGACATCGCAGTCGATGAGCAGCGCACCTATCGCATGGATAAAATCGAGGGACTCACCTTGACGGAAGACTCCGTCGTGTCTCACGCACCGGACGTCGCATCCCTCCACGATTCCCTTGCCCGGACGCAGCATAGCGCAAAGCTCCTGATGCCATTCGATATGGCGGAGCATCTGGACTGGGCCGGCATCACCCTAATCGAGCGCAGCGGGGCAGACACGGCAACGGTAACCGTGCATTACGGCTCCGAGCGTTGGCTACTGAGTCAGATAATCGCAGCGGGCGGAGCCATCCGCATCTTGGATGACCCCGCCCTGTCAAAGCGTCTGTGCGATATGGCAAAAACCCTCGTCTGTCCGCTTTAGCGCCGCCGCTCGTGGCGTGCGCGCCACAGTTGCAGATAGTGCCCGATCTGCGCCGATTCGATGCACTGGTAGGAGCTCGTGGGCAGCGACGTTAAGAACTTCTTTCCGTATCCCTTCGTCACTAGGCGCGGGTCGGCCAGAATCAGCACGCCGCAATCGGTCGACGAGCGAATCAAACGCCCCGCGGCCTGCTTGACCTCGAGCACCGCCTCGGGTAGCGAATAGCGCGCCCAAGCACGGTCCTCACGCAGGTTACGCTCGCAGGAGAGCGGGTCGGTAGGGCTGGAGAACGGCAGCTTGGGAATGATGACACATCGCAGCGTCTCACCGCTGGCGTCAAAGCCCTCCCAAAAGGCCTTGAGAGCGAAGAGCGACGAAGCCGGCTCGTTGATAAACCGGTCGCGTAAGCGACGAGGAGATGAGTTGCGCTGTTGGCAGTTGAGCTCCAGACCCGCACGGGCAAGCTTGGGCTCAACGCGAGCGTACAGGTCCTCCATGTCGCGCCGGTTGGTGAACAGCGTGAGCACCGATCCGCCCATGGCGAGATGCGCATCGACCAGCACATGTTCAAGGGATGCCAGATATGCCTCGCGGTCGCGCGGATCGGGAATATCTCCGGCGACGACTACGGCCATGTTCGAATCGAAGTCGTAGCTCGAATCCAAGTGCAGCGATGAGGATGTTGAAGCACCGATGCGATCGAGCCCGACAGCATGGTTGAAGTGTTCAAAGCTTTTGGACACCGTCATGGTCGCTGAGGCAAAGATAGCCGTGTGAACCTCGGGCAGCCACTCGGTTGCCAAGGCCTCGCCAATGTCGATACGCTCTGCGGTCATCGACTCTCCGCCGGCACGCAGCCTGCGATTGACCTGCAGCGAATACACGTAGTGTTCATCGGTGCCATCAATGATGAGTTTGAGGTTCTCGGCCAGCTCGTGCAGACGGCGCGAGATATCACCCAGGTCGACAACGACCTCGGGCTTGTCGGCGGCGACGGCTTGCACCAGCGCGTCGACGCTCCTGTCAGCTTGTTCCAATGCGTCGATGGCAGTGTAGGCCGACTGTAAGAAATCATGCCAGTCGTCAGATTCGCGCAGCTCGGGACCAATCCATAGATTGGCATTGTCATAACCCCCACGGGCACGACGGCCAAGTTCGCGGACACCATCAAACACGTCGGAGATCGCCATGCTCGCGCGCGCGACGGTAGACGTCGCTTTGGCAGTAAGTCCCAGATAGAGTGTAGAGCCTTCGGATGTCGCCAAATCGCGAGAAACCTGGCTCAACGCGCCAGTGCTCGAGCCGCCCAGACGCTCAAACAGAACGCGCGATTCGTCCGCCGAGACCACGCGCGCCCACTGACGACGCGCCTCGCGCTCGATAGAATGGGCCTCGTCGATTACCCAATGGCGAATCGGAGGCAAAATCCTCCCCTCGGCCGCAACATTGCGGAACAGCAGAGAATGGTTCGTAACAACCACATCGGCATGCGCCGCGCGACGGCGTGCGCCGTGGACGAGGCATTTATCAGGGAAAAACGGGCAGAGGCGACGAGCACACTCGCGCGAGGCCGTCGTAAAGTCGGGACGGTTGACGCTGCGCCAGCGGATGCCAAGCGAATCAAGGTCGCCGTCGGCTGACTGGCAGACGTACGCCATGATCACGGCAACCGCCGTAAGCGTGTCGGCGGGATCACGTTTGGTTGTAATTTCGACTTGGCCGCGGCTCATTCGCTCAAGTTTGCGCAAACATGGATAGTGGTCGTACCCCTTCAATGCGCAAAACGACAAGCCACCCGGCAGTTGCTCGGCAAGTTTTGGCAGTTCATGGTACATGAGCTGGTCGGCGAGGTTATTCGATTTGGTCGCAATGCCAACAGTGATGTTATTACGTCGCGCCGCCTCGGCAAAAGGCACCAGATAGGCCATCGACTTGCCAACGCCCGTACCCGCCTCGATTACACGGTGGGTACCCGTGACCAGCGCATCGCGCACCTCAACCGCCATCGCGACCTGCTCGTCGCGCGGCTCATAGGTGGGGTACATACGATTGACCAGGCCGCCAGGGGCATAGTCTGCCTCAATCTCCTCACGACTCGGCATCTTGAGGACCGGCAGTTCGTCGGCGTCCACTCGATCGTCGGCGCGATCTGCCTTGAGAACGTCAGCACGAGCGGCGCTGAGAGAGAAGATATAACCAGGGTTCTGCCCCGCCAAGAATGAGAAGATTGGACGATAGGACCAAGGCACGTCCGGATGCATGTCGGCTAGGCGCGCCATGAGGCCCTGGGGCAAGTCGGTGAGTGCCACGAGCAACACGCGCCATACGCCACACAGGGCGTCGACGTCGGCATTGGCACGGTGTGATACCGAGTCACAGCCAAACAGATCGGCCATAAAAGACAGCTTGTGCGAGGCCAGGCGCGGAAGCGCGATGCGCGACAGCGCCAGCGAATCGATCCAAATATCGCTCACGTTGACGCCGCCTTTGACCGACTCGATAAACGAGCGGTCGAACGTGGCGTTATGTGCGATTACCGGGCAACCACCGACAAAATCGGCGAGAGCGGCTACGGCCTCAACGGCCGACGGGGCATCTGCCACATCGGCATTTGTAATGCTCGTGAGCTCGGTAATCTCGGCGGGAATCAGCTGTTTGGGATGCACGAAGGTATCGAAGCGGTCGACGACCTCGCGGCCCGAAAGACGGGCCGCCGAGATCTCGATCAGCTCATTGTCCTGCACCGAAAGACCTGTGGTCTCGGTATCGAGGACGATCACATCTTCCTCGATAAGGCCGAAGGACTGCGTTTTGGCGCGTTCGGCAAGTGTGGCATAGGAGTCGATGACAAACTGCGGCGTTCCTGACGAAACCGCGTCCTCGATTAGCATGCAATGCCCGCTCGACGAAGGCCCATACGGATCAGGCTGTCACAGACCTGCGGGAACGTCATGTCGTCGGTGTGGCGGATCTCATCCGGATACAGCGACGTATCGGTCATGCCGGGAATGGTATTGGTCTCGAGGATGACGGGGCCGTCCTCACTCACAATAAAGTCGCTGCGCGAGATACCCAGGCAACCGAGGGCCTTGTGAGCAGCGCAGGCAAGCTCCTGAGCGCGAGTGTAATTCTCGGGTGAAATCTGCGCCGGAATGCGATGGATGTCCGTAGGGTCGACATACTTCACGTCCAGATCGTAGAACTCGCAGTCCTTGGGCTTACGAATCTCGACAATCGGCAGAGCGCGCACGTCGTCCTCGCCGTACACGCCGACGGTGATCTCGGTACCCTCGATGCACTTCTCGACCAGCACTTTGTCGCCGTACTCAAACGCCTTGGCAATTGCCGCGGGCAGCTCGGAGGGCTCATGGACCAGGGAAATGCCATAGCTGGAACCGTTGACGGCCGGCTTCACAAAGCAGCGCTCGCCACAAACCTCGACGATATGATCGATATCGACTTCATCGCCCACCTCGAGTGCGAGGCCGGGGGCAATGGGAATGCCCGCCTTGGCGTACAGGAGCTTAGAGACCTCTTTGTCGGCACCGCAGGCGCTGGCAAGCACGCCCGAGGCCGTGTAGGGGATACCCAGGGTCTCCATGGCGCCCTGCATGGCGCCATCCTCGCCGCCGGCACCGTGCATGGCGATAAACGCCACGTCAAAGCCGCCGGTCGCCATGGTTACCATAAAATCATCGGCAGCCGTGTCGAGCAGCTCCACCGAAGTGTAGCCGGCTTCCTTCAGTGCCACTACAACGTTCTTTCCCGAATTGAGCGAGATCTCGCGCTCAGCGGAATGACCGCCCGCCAAGACCGCTACGTGCATGTTCTCTAGGCTTTTACCCGGCATGGGCAGACTCCTCCTCTATAATTTCTGCAGCTGATACCATATTGTAGCGATACCCTCTACGTTTCCCCAAAATCGAAAGGCTTCCATGAATCCCAGGACTAAATCTCAGGACATTCGCGACTTGAGCCAAAACGATATTCGCGAGCTCGTGGCCGAACTTGGCCAGCCCGCCTTCCGCGCGAAGCAGCTCATCGAATGGGTCTTCGAGAAGAACGTTTGTTCGTTTGACGATATGACCAACCTTCCCAAGGCTTTCCGCGAGCAGCTTAAAGAGGCTTTTGCCTTTGACACGCCGACTGAACTCACCAAGCAGGTTTCCAAAGATGGCTCTCGCAAGTATCTGCTCGAGTACCACGACGGCGTTTCCGTCGAGACCGTCGGCATGCCCCGTCGTAACAAACTTTCCGTCTGCGTTTCCACCCAGGCAGGCTGTGGCATGGGCTGTGCCTTTTGCGCTACCGGTCTCAACGGCCTCAAGCGCTCTCTGACCGCTCAAGAGATCGTCGACCAGGTACTTCATGTATCCAACGACTTTGGCGAGCGCGCCACGAGCGTAGTCTTCATGGGCCAAGGCGAGCCGTTTGCCAACTACGACGAGGTTCTCAAGGCGCTGCGAATCCTCAACGACCCCGATGGCATCGGTATCGGCGCTCGTCACCTCACCGTCTCTACCAGCGGCGTTATTCCCGGTATTCGCAAATTTGCCGACATCCCCGAGCAGTTCACGCTTGCCGTTTCCCTGCATTCCGCCATCCAGTCGACGCGCAATAAGCTCATGCCCGGTGTTAAGAAGTACACGCTGCTTCGCCTTCACGAAGCGCTTCAGCTCTACACCGAGAAAACCGGCCGCCGCCCGACCTATGAGTATGCCATGATCGAAGGCGTCAACGATACGAATCCCGAAATGCAGGCGCTCTGCGACTTCTGCGAGGGAACGCTGTGCCACGTTAACCTCATTCAGCTTAACGACATCGAGGGTAGCCCGCTCAAGCCGTCGCCGATTCATAAGGTTGAGGATCTTCAGCGTCGTCTTGAGTCCCGTGGCATCGAGACCACGATTCGTAACTCGCGTGGTAACGATATTGACGCCGCTTGCGGACAGCTTAAGCAGCGCTTCAAAGTTCAGAAGAACGCATAGGGGAGTCGCATCCCAAAACGTTTCATGTGAAACATCGAACGACCCCGGTTACAGAATATGCAACCGGGGTCGTTTCATTTATTGACCTTAATTTTGAATCAGCTGCTACCTGTCCCATTTTTTACGGCCAAAATAAGGGGTCCTTGTCTCATGAATCAGACAAGGAACCCTCAAAATATGCTGAGTAATTGTTAGGTACCTAATAGCCTACATTTTCCCATTGGTTGCTGACCCAACCTTGATTAATCTTGGGATTCTTCGTTACCTGAGCAGTACGCATGGCAACATCTTCCGTCATAACATCCATTTTCTTTTTGGAAGTATCGACGATATCTTGCGCGCCACGAAGCAAACGACCTCGAAGTTCATCGTCTGTCGCGATCTTATAGCCAGCAAGGGCACCAGCCGCGACAGTCGTCACCAATGCAATCGCTGTTAAAATCTTATTCCTCATCTTGGCCTCTTTGATCAAACTGAATCATTTCGCCAAGAATACGAGAGAGCTCTTCCTCGTCTTTAAACTCAATCTCAATCTTATTCTTTCCACGCGAGCTCTTCACACGCACGTTGGTATTAAAAACCTGACGAAGCACGCGGGCAGCCTTTTTAAAAGACTGAGGCGTTGCAGGCCTCGGCGTCTTAGGTGTTTCTCCGGCAGAAAACAACGGAGCAAGATTTTCTGTCGCTCTTACGGAAAGGCCCTCTGTAACAACTTTCTCTGCAAGTCGAATACGCGCGTCCTCATAGGGAACTGCAAGAATCGCACGTGCATGACCAGCAGTAAGTTTGCCCTCAAAAATCATCTGCTGAACTACTTCGGGGAGATCGAGAAGACGCAGCGAGTTTGTAATTGCAGAGCGTGACTTGCTTACTGCCTTCGACAATGCCTCCTGGGTCATCCCGCTGGCATCAATGAGTTGGCGATAGCCCTTAGCCTCTTCGACGGGATTCAGATCAGAACGCTGAAGGTTTTCGATAAGAGCTAGAGCCAGCATCTCTTCATCATTTACCTCTTTAATGATGACTGGCAATTCTTCAAGGCCAGCAAGCTTTGACGCCTGGTAACGACGCTCACCAGCGATGATCTCATAGCCGTTTCCATGCTTGCGAACCAAAAGCGGCTGCAAAACGCCATGTTCTTGGATTGACTCGCTCAACTCGCGAAGTTCAGTTTCGTTAAAGTGAATTCGCGGCTGATTAGGGTTGGGAACGATATCCTCAATAGGTAGTTTTGTTTCAGATGCGGCATTTGAAGCTGATGCAGCCGAACCGCTGGTCTCATACTCGGCCTCTGAGACCAAAGCATTGAGTCCACGTCCCAATCCGCCACGTTTCTTTACACTAGGCACGCTTGATCACCTCTTTTGCAAGGTTCATATATGCTTTTGCACCCTTATTTTGAGGTGCATAGGTAATTACCGGTTCTCCAAAAGACGGAGCTTCGGAGATTTTAACCGTACGGGGGATTAGCGTCTTAAACGCCTTATCACCAAAGTACGATTGAACCTCCTCAACAACCTGATTCGATAGTGAAGTACGCGAGTCATACATGGTCATAAGCACTCCATAGGTGTCTAAGCCCTTGTTCAGACGTGATTTGACCATCTTCATTGACTCAAGCAGCTTTGTAACACCCTCGAGTGCATAATATTCGCACTGGATCGGAATCAAAACGCTGTCTGCTGCGGTCAAAGCGTTGATAGTAAGCAGACCGAGCGAAGGAGGACAGTCAATGAAAATAAAGTCAAACTCGTCCTGAATCGGCTCAAGCAAATCTTTGAGGCGGGTTTCACGTGCAATTGCGCTTACGAGCTCAATTTCGGCGCCTGCAAGCTGAATTGTAGCTGGAATTACGAATACCTTTTTGCAATTTGTATCAAGAACAAGTGATTCTGCCGGCACATCATTCAACAATGCATCATAGATGCAGTGATCAAGGTCTTCTTTTTCAATTCCGAATCCACTGGTGCTGTTTCCCTGCGGATCAAAATCGACAATCAGTGTCTTACGACCCTGCTCACCCAGTGCTGCTGCAAGGTTTACAGCCGTCGTTGACTTACCGACGCCGCCTTTTTGATTGATGATTGCAATGATACGCGTGTCTTTTGCGCTCTTTGAACGCTTAACGTCGCGAAATCCCACGGTCCCTCCTGGTGTGTATTAAAGCTGTCAAACGGAGGATGTTTCACGTGAAACATTCCGAATCGATATCAACCGCCATGTTTCACGTGAAACACTGCAAGTTGTTAGTATCCATTATGTTTCACGTGAAACATCTAGGCAAGCGGATTCTTCTTTGCCACGCCATTTGCACGAGGCAATGAAACGGATGCTGGATGACTCTTCTTAAGAACAATGAACTCCCTGTGACCCAAGCCTTCAGGCAAATCAATTGCGTCATTCAGAAGCAAAGTGAAGCCGCAAATCTTAGCTGCTGACATGCCGGAAGCAAGCTCCTCATCCGAAGGATTGCCCTTGGTTATAACAAATAGCCCTCCATCCTTCAGATACGGAGCCGCATACTCAACAAGAATCGGTAGAGGGGCCAGTGCGCGGGCAGTTACAACAGAGAACTGCTTCTTATGGCTCCGAGCATATTCTTCAAGACGATCATGAACCGCATGAGCATGTTTCAATCCAAGAGCATGGACAAAGGAATTAACCGCATCAACCTTCTTGCCAACAGAGTCAATATAAGTAGCTTTACGATGCGTGGTTATGGTTAATGGAATACCAGGGAAGCCCGCACCTGTTCCCATATCGAGCAAAGCTCCCTCAGGAGCCTTGTTGATATAGGGGAGCAAAACAAGTGAGTCGAGGATATGAAGTACTGCAGCATCTTCTACGTTAAGAATACGGGTGAGATTGGTTGTCTTATTTGTTTCTAGAACCAAATCCAAATGCTGAATACATTTCCTCAGCTCAACATCAGTTACGCTCAAGGAATACTCTTTGCAATAGGAAGTTAGACGACTCAACATCTCGTCAGCCTGCTGATCAGTAAGTACTAACAACGAAAGCTCCTTTCTGACAAAAATCAGTGTATCGAGAACTTTTGACAAAAAAAGGGGACGTGGAAACCACGTCCCCTTAGCATAAGCTCGAGAAGATTATCGAGCAACAATCACCACATGGCGATCAGGGTCAGAACCCTCAGAATGAGTATCGACGGCATCATTGCCACGAAGTGCAATGTGAACCAGTCGACGCTCGTAGGCATTCATGGGCGGAAGCGAAACACTCTTATGAGTGCGGATGGCACGCTCGGCAGCAGACTGAGCCATGGAAGCAACCTTGTCCTGACGGCGACTCTTGTATCCCTCTACGTCCACTACAACCGGATACCTAAAGCCAAGTTTGCGGCTCACCAGCAAAGAGAACATAACCTGAAGGGCATCAAGGGTGCGACCATGACGGCCAATGAGAACAGCAAGGTCGGGAGCCGTTACATCCAAAATCAGCTCACCCTCGTCGCCCTCATACTCATCGATAGGAGAGTTGGCGGCATCGAAGTGCGAAAGGATGGAACGCAGGATGGAAATCGCAACATCGGCAATGGTGTCGAGCTCCTCATCGGTCAGCTCTTCACCAGCCTTGTAGCGCTGTGCAATCTCGGGATAATCGCCCGCGACCTGCGGGGCAACCTCCTCAAGCATATCCTCGATGATCTCTTCAGACATAACGTACTCCAAAAGTTAGGTACCTAAATAAGATTGATATCCCGTTACTTCTTCTTGTGCGGGCGCGGCTTCTTCTCTCGACGAGTGACCTCAACCTGCAGCGGAGCGTTCTTAAGACGCTCCTCCTCATCGGCCTTCGCCTTGTCGATGACCTTCTGCGTCACAAAAATCTGTTGGATAACCTGCCAAGCAGACGAGACGTCGTAGTACAGCAGAACACCAACGGGAAGGCTCCAGCCCATCCAAAGCATCATGACCGTCATGACAACGGCCATCATACGCATGCTCTGAGCCTGCTGGCCGGTCTGGTTGCGCGACATATAGAGCTGCGGAATCAGGGTCAGAACGGCGAACAGGATCAGGCAAACCAGCGCAGGCAGTGCAACCATAAAGCCATCGGCAAAGGAAGCACTCGGCGTGGTGGTCAGGTCGGGCAGGATGTTGAAGAACGAGAACGTGCCGTCGTTAAAGTACTGCGGCAGGTTGCGCAGCAATGTAAACAGGGCGAACAGGATAGGCATCTGAATCAGCAGCGGCAGACAGCCAGCCATGGGGTTGAACTTGTTCTCGCTGTAGAACTTCTGCATCTCCTCGGCCTGACGCTGGGGATCGTCGGCATAGCGCTCCTGGATCTCGAGCATCTTGGGCTGCAGCACCTGCATGCGAGCCGTCGACTTGGTCGACTTGAGCATGAGCGGCGTCAGCAGCAGACGGATGATGACCACCAGGATGATGATGGACAGGCCCCAGTCGACCGCAAAGGTCTGGATGAGCTTGAGCAGCTCGAAAAGGATGTTAACGATCCAATCCCACATGTAAGTTTTCCTCCGATAGCGAGTGCCCGCTAGGGCACAGGGTCATAACCGCCGACGTGCAGGGGATTGCAACGAGCGATGCGCCTCACGGCAAGCCAGCAGCCTCTCAAAACACCGTGCTTCTCAATCGCCTGGATGGCGTATTGCGAGCACGTTGGGTAATAAATGCAGGCGTCAGGCAATAAGGGCGAAATAACCTGTTGATATATGCGAATAGGAGCGATGGCAACACGTCGCAAAACGTGATTGCTCATCGCTCCTCCCCGGCAACGCCGGCGCGCTTCATAAGCGAACGCAACGCCTTGTCCATCTCCTGCGGCGAGGAAACCCTCGTCTTGGGAGTTGCAAACAAGATGATGTCATAACCCGCAACGGGAAATCCGCAGCTGCGGGCGGCCTCGCGCATCACACGCTTAGATCGGTTGCGCACGACAGCACAACCGAGTCGCTTAGCACCAACGAAGGCGACCCTTCCGGAGTCGCCTTCGCCAACCGATTCACATATGGTCATTCGAATCAGAGGGTGATTGAAACGACGCCCCTGACTGAACACATGCTCGAAATCTTGCCGAGACTTAATAGTCTTCATGCGAGATGTGTGTATCGCTGCTAGACAGTGAGACGCTTGCGGCCCTTGGCGCGACGACGGGCGAGCACGGCACGACCACCCTTAGTGGCCATACGGGCACGGAAGCCATGGGTCTTGGCACGCTTACGCTTATTAGGCTGATACGTACGCTTCATCTTAAGTTCCTCCTGCTGCATTTCGAGTGTCCGCGGGGACGCGGACGCAGATATAGACACGTGAGCTTGAAGATTGTAGGGAAATCAATGTTCAAATGTCAAGAAATCAAAGGTAAAAGGTTGCGCAGTTCACACGGTTCCCCCATAAGCACAACCGAAATTTGCGCCTCATGGCAACCTTTCACGATATTTCATCGAGTTTTCAACAGGTCATGTTGGCAATGTTGAGAACTTTTCGCCCGTTTTCCAAAGTTTTCAACAAGTTTTGAAAAGTTGTCGAAAGATGAGAAACGTTGCACGGTGAGCTACTATTTGTTCGAAACCTTTTGAAAGATTGCGAGCGGCATGTCTGACGACTTTTACACCATGGTCGATTCCGGAGACCCGGCACCCGACAACGAGCACATCACCGGCGTGCGCGAAGAGCGTGCGGAAGGCGAGCAGACGACCACGCAGGCGCCAAAAGCCATGTACGCCGCGCGCATCGCCGTCTATGACGACATGCTGTCGACACCGCGGGTGATCGTCATTGATCCGCAAGATGTCCGCACGTATTTGGAAGAGACGACCAACACCGTCTACCAGTGCATGAAAGAACAAGGTGGCCATATCTCGCTCATGGTCATCCGCGAGATTGTCGAAAACTTTATCCACGCACACTTTGCCGAGCCCATCATCTCGATTCTGGACGGCGGAGACACCATCCGCTTTGCTGACCAAGGACCCGGCATCGACGACAAGGAACGTGCTTTCGACTTTGGCGTTACCAGCGCAAACAGCAAGATGAAGCGCTATATCCGTGGAACCGGAGCAGGGTTTCCCATGGTGCAGGAGTATTTGGAAAACGCCGGCGGTGCCGTATCCATCGAGGACAACATGGGCAACGGCACCGTGGTTACGGTAAGCCTGGACCCTAAACGCGTGCAGGAAATCGAGCGCGCCGGCGGACGCGGTGCTGCCGTGCGGCCCGAGACGGAGCAGCCCACATATCCCCTGCCGGGAGCTTTTGCGCAGCAGCCCATGGCAACGCAGCAGATGCAGCCCCCCGTGGGGCAGATGCAGCATCCCGGAATGCTTCCTACACAAGAGCCCCAGGCGACATCGATGTCGATGACGCCAAACATGCCAGAGACCGTGCCGCTGGCGGATCAGGATGCAGCAGCAATGCAGCAGGCGACGGGGGCACCGGGTGGCCAGCAAATGGGCTATCAGCCGTACCAACAGGGATATCCATATCAGCAGATGCCGCCACTGGGGTATGGCCAGCAGTTCCCGCAGCAGTACCAGCAGGGATATCAGCAGCCGTACCAGCAGATGCCGCAGCAGCAGTACAGCCCTTGGGCCCAGCAGATGCCTCCGCAGCCTTACCAACAGTGGCCTCAAAGTTTTCAACAGCAAATGCCACCGATGCAGAGTTCTCAACAACCAGCAGCTCAAATGATGTATCCTAATGCAGCAAATCAGTATGCGCAGCCACAACCGGACGTGTTCGTAAGCGACCGCGGCAACGCCGCGCTGGGCTATCTGGCGCAAAATCAAGCGTGCGGTGCAACCGATCTGGCGAGGGCGTTTGGAAACTCGGCCCCCACTTGGTCACGCACGCTCAATGACTTGGCGCAGGCCGGCTTGGTCATCAAGCATGGCCAGAAATACCATCTGACCGAACTCGGCGCCGCTCGCGTGCGAGCTCAGAGCTAAAGAACGGGAGAGACAGTGGACGAGGAAGCAAGCATCATCCTGGGGGATGCCATCGCCTTTTGCCAGCGCGACGGCCAAGATGCACGCCTCATCAACATGCTGGGGCAATCGCGCGCCATAAGCCTGACCGAAGATACGCTCACGATCGAGGCCCCCTCGCGCTTTGCCATCGCGCAGCTCAAAAAGCATCAGCCGACTATTGAGGCCTATCTGGAAGAAATCGCCTTTGCACCGATTGCACTCGACATCGTGGCACCGCAAGGCGCCGCGACGGAATCCGCTGCCGCGACGGCGCCGACCACGGCTCCCGCTGCTTCCCCGGCGGCGCCGGCCTCCGCAGGCGACGTGCCGACAATCGAGCACCAGCGCAGCGATGTTTCCCGTGAAACCATGGCACCGTTGCCGGCCGCGGCGGCGACGTCAACGAACGCACCCGTCACGCACATGCCCATCGCTCACGACGCAGCGGCGGGCGCTGATTCGGGCATTGCAATCAAGAACACGCTCTCGGCCGATGATTTTCATCGCATGATGAACCAGATGAAGGGCGGAGCGCCGACTAAATCCACGCAAGCTGCGACCCCCGCCTCATCCATGCCAGCACCGACCGTGCCGGCCGAGCAGAATATGGATGGAGCCCCGCTCGCCGCGAACTCAAAATTTACCTTTGAGAACTTTGTCTACGGCCCCGAGAACAGCCATGCCTATCGCTCGGCACTCAAGTTTGCCGCCCTCGCGGACGAGCGCGGCACGTGCACATCACTGTTCATCTACGGCAAATCGGGCCTGGGCAAGACGCACCTGCTGCTTGCCATCAAAAACGAGCTCGCCGAGAAGTCGCCCGAGATCAAGGTCAAGTATGCCAACTCCCAGGCATATCTGGACGACCTGATGACCGAGTTCGACCGCCAAAAGAAGAGCAACGCCCCCATCATGCAGGCGTACCACGGTGTGGACGTGCTCATCATCGATGACATCCAAAACATCATCGGCAAGCGCGCGAGCGTGGACTACTTTTTCCAGCTCATGGACGAGTTCATCCGCAACAACAAGAAGGTCGTCATCGCGGCAGACCGCGCCCCCAAGGACCTGAGCATGGACGAACGCCTGACCAGCCGCTTTAACGCCGGTATGCTCTGCCTGGTCGCAGAGCCCAGCTACGAGATGAAATACAAGATCTTGCAGCGCTATTACGAGAACACCATCGTCGCCGCTCCCGAGGCAGGCGACGACTCGCTGCTGGCGGCCTATGGGGGCGACGGCGGGCACCTGACCGACGAGCACTTTAAACACATGGCCGAGGTCTCGGGCACCAACATCCGCGAACTCGAGAGCTTCTGCGAGCGCTGTGCCGGCGAGGCGGGGGACCGCGAGCGCGAGGGCGGGGAGCTCACCTTTGACGATATCGACGCCATCGCCAGCCAGTACTTCGACACATCGGCCAAAAAGATCAACGTCCAGACGGTTCAGTCCGTCATCGAAGAGCAGTACGGCGTGACGCACGAGGAGCTCATCGGCCCGCGCCGCAACGCCAATATCGCCAAAGCACGCCATATCGCCATCTACCTGGCCATCGAGATGTGCGAAATGACGACCACGGCGGTGGGCGCCGAATTTGGCAACCGCAACCACTCGACCGTCAGCACGAGCTACAAAAAGGTCCAGAAGATGATCCAGGAAGACCGCACCGTCACCGAAGACCTCAAGTCGCTGCGCGATAAAATTACACTGCGCTCGTAGGGAAATAGAGACACCTGTTGAAAACTTGTCGAAACCACGGGCATAAGGTGTTTAAAACCCAACCCGCGGTGATGAAAAGTTTTGCGCAGGTTTTGAACGTGGAAAACCACCCCTGTTGCACACAGGTTGCTGTCGATTCTCTTTCTGGGTCTGACCTGCGTCTTTGGGAGTAATCAACAGTTTCGTCAGTGCTATTACTATTATTAAGATATTTATATCTATAGAAAGGTATTAAAAGATGAAGTTCACCGTCAGCCAGAGCTCGCTTACACAAGCCATCGGCGTCGTAATGAAGGGTGTCGCTTCGGCATCCACCCTCCCCATCCTGTCGGGCGTGCTCGTCAAGGCCCAAGACGGCATCTTGGAATTCCAGACCTCTAACTACACCATCTCGATCCGTCATCGCATCGCGGCGCATGTCGAAGAAGAGGGCGAGATGGTTATCCCCTGTAAGATGCTCTCCAATATCACCAAGACCCTCCCCGATGCCCCGGTCACCTTTGAGCTGTCCGAGCGCCAAGTGCTGATCAGTTGCGAGAAGAGCTCTTTTAGGCTGAACACGCTCGATGCCAATGACTTCCCCGAGTTTCCGGCCTATGCCATCGAGAGCGCCGTGGAACTGCCGACCGATATCTTGTCCGAGATGGTCGGCCGCGTGTGGCGCGTCACCTCGACCGACAAGGCCCGCCCCATCCTGGGTGGCGTGCACATGAAGGTCGAGAACAACACCGTGCGCCTGGTGGCGACCGATTCCTTCCGTTTGGCCGTGTGCGATACGCAGGTCGAGACCTCGACCCTCGAAGGCTCCTTTGAGCTCAACGTTCCGGCTGACGCCTTTAACGACGCACTGAACATCATGGCCAGCCAGGCGACCATCATGATCGGGGCTACCGACACCCAGGTCGTCTTCGAGGCCGGCAACACCACCTACGTGTCGCGCCGCATCGAGGGCGTGTACCCCAACTACAAGCAGCTCATCCCCGATTCGTGCGTGACGAGCGTCAAGATCGACGTCGCCGCCTTTAACGCCGCCCTCAAGCGCGTGGCCGTTATCGCGAGCGCCAACCCCGCCGTCAAGTTCGAGATCGATGTCGAGAACGGGCAGATGGGCCTGTCCTCCATCTCCAATGACCAGGACCTTGCGCAGGAGACGATCGATGTCGAGGCCGAGGGCGAGTCGGGCACCATCGCCTTCAACTACCACTACATCTTCGGCTGCCTCAATGCCCTGTCCAAGGAGAAGGAGATCACGCTGGAGCTCAAGAGCTACTCGCAGGCGGGCATCTTCAAGTCCTACGACAAGATCAACTACCTGTACCTGGTCATGCCGGTGCGCATCTAGCGTCTATCGATGGCTATGTTCGCCCACGAGCTTTCCGTCGCGCACTACCGCAGCTTCGACCGTTATCGTCTGACCCTGAGCGGCGGCGTGACGGTGCTCGCGGGACCCAACGCGGCGGGGAAGACCAACCTCATAGAGGCGCTGCAGCTGCTGACGAGCGGCACCTCGTTTAGGCATCCGACCGCTGCCGAGCTCGTGCGCGACGGCGTGGGCTCGTGCAAGGTCGAGCTGAGGCTCGAGGGCGACGGCCGCGTACTTGATATGGGATTGAGCGCGGAGGACGGTAAGCGCTCGTTTAGCCGTAACGGCAAGCGGTGCGCGGCCGCCGGCGTGCGCGGTGTGCTGCCGAGCGTTCTGTTTTGCCCGGACCACCTGGATATGGTCAAGCGTGGCGCCAGCGTCCGCCGCGCCGCCCTCGACGACTTTGGCGTGCAGCTGAGTGCACGCTACGCCGACCTTTCGAGCACCTATGGCCGCTGCGTGACGCAGCGCAATGCCCTGCTCAAGGAGAGCTGGTGCTGCCGCGAGATGCTTGGCGCCTGGAATGAATCGCTTGCCCGTGCGGGCTCGGCCCTGCTCGTGCATCGTTTGGCCCTGGTCGACCGACTGGCGGGCCATGTGCGCGATGCTTACGGACAAGTGGCGTCCGGCGAGCCCGCGGACGTGTCCTACGTGTCCACGCTGGGGGATTTGCCCCAGACCGAGGACCGAGAAGAGCTGAAGGGCTGGGCGTACGAGCGCATGTTGGCGGCGCTCGACGAGCGCGCCGACGAGGAGATGCGCCGCGGCGTGACGCTCGTGGGGCCGCATCGCGACGAGATTGAGTTTTCCGTTGCAGGGCGGTCTGCCCGTTCATTTGCCAGCCAGGGGCAGCAGCGTACGCTGGTGCTGGCCTGGAAGGTGGCGGAGGTGGCCGTTGCCCGCGTCATTTTGGGCACTGCCCCGCTGCTGCTGCTGGATGACGTGATGAGTGAGCTCGATGCCGGGCGCCGAGACGCTTTTCTGCAGTTGATCGGCGATGATATCCAGACGGTCATAACCACCACCAATCTGGGGTACTTTACCGATGACCTACTTGATCGAGCCAAGGTGGTGAGCATGGGTGAGGCGTGCTAATTATGAGCGTGAGAACGGCACGGTTGCTTTCGGCGGCTTTTTAGAGGCCGAACGCCAGCGCATTATGGCCGCGGCGACACCGGAGCGTCGTGCCCAAATGGAGGCCGCCGAGCAATCGCGTGCAATCTATCGCGCCTGGAACACGGTGTGCGCGGGAACGCGCGAAGGGCGCCATGTGACGGGCCTGCGCTATCTGCCCGAGTCCAACGAGCTGTTGGTGTATCTCGACTCGCCCTCGTGGACGCAGGAAATGACGCTGCTGCGCGAGATCATCCGAGCGCGCATGGAGCGCGCCGGCGCACATGTTGACGGCCTGGTGTTTAAAACGACCGCCCCCGGCCACACGCCGCCCGCCGCCAAGGAGCGCCTGCGGCCGGCCGAGAACGAACGCCCGCCAGCTCCGCACGCCGACCTCAGCGAGTCCGAGCGCGCCGAGATCGAGCGCCAAGTGGCACCCATCGAAGACCAAAAACTGCGCGAGGCCCTCGAGAATGCCATGAGAGCCAGTGCCGAGTGGGCCAAGGGCGTGCAGAGCAAAAAAGAGCCTTAAATCGCATCTGGTGGCCTTGTAGAGCCAAATACCCTCGTTCCCGAGGGTATTTTTTTACGATAAACTAGTAAGGCTGTACACATTTTCTTAGCTGAAGGAGGACGTGTGGCAAACGAAAACGATTACGACGGCGGCGAGATTAAGATTCTCGAAGGTCTCGAGGCCGTTCGTAAGCGCCCGGGCATGTATATCGGCTCGACGAGCGCCAGCGGTCTGCATCACCTGGTGTGGGAGATCGTTGACAACTCCGTCGACGAGGCCATGGCCGGTTTCTGCACCGAGATCCAGGTGACGGTCCACGCCGACAACTCCATCACGGTCGTCGACAACGGGCGTGGCATCCCCGTCGACGAGCACCCTGTTAAAAAGATCCCGACGCTCGAGGTCGTCATGACGATTTTGCACGCCGGCGGTAAGTTCGATAACTCGGCCTATAAGGTCTCGGGCGGCCTGCACGGCGTTGGCATCTCCGTCGTCAACGCACTGTCCAAGCGCGTGGTCGTTCAGGTTCGTCGCGACGGCAACACCTACGAGATGGAGTTCTCGCGCGGCAAGACCGTCAAGAAGATGGAGGTCGTGGGCACCTCGGATTCGACGGGCACCACCGTCACCTTCTGGCCCGACGACGAGATCTTCGAGACCTGCATTTACGATTTCGATACGCTGCACAACCGTCTGCAGGAGACGGCGTTCCTCAATAAGAACCTCAAAATCGTGCTGACCGACGAGCGCGAAGCGACTCCCCACGTGGAGGAGTTTTGCTACGAGGGCGGCATCATCGACTTCGTCAAGTTCCTCAACGAGGGCAAGGACGTCCCCGAGGCCTTTAAGGAGCCCATCTACATCGAGGGCAAATCGGACCCGGACGCGCCTGTGGCCAAGATGGGCGAGGTTGAGGTTTCCCTGCAGTGGAATAGCGGTTACGGCGAGAACGTCATGTCGTTTGCCAACGACATCTACACCCCCGAGGGCGGCATGCACCTTGAGGGCTTCCGCACCGCGCTCACCCGTGTGATCAACGACTACGCGCGCAAACAGAACCTGCTCAAGGAAAAAGACGCCAACCTGACCGGCGACGATGTGCGCGAGGGCCTTTCGGCCGTTATCTCGGTCAAGCTGCCCGACCCGCAATTTGAGGGCCAGACCAAGGCCAAGCTCGGCAGCTCCTATATGCGCGCGCTGACGCTCAAGATCGTGACCGACGGCCTTGCCGATTACCTCGAGGAGCATCCCAAGCCCGCTCGCGAGATCGTCAAGAAGGCCCAGCAGGCATGCAAGGCCCGCAACGCCGCCCGCAAGGCGCGCGAAGCGACCCGTCGCAAGAGCCTGCTCGAGACGGCGTCCCTGCCCGGTAAGCTCGCCGACTGCTCGGTGCGCGATGCCGAGCTGACCGAGCTCTTCATCGTAGAGGGTGACTCGGCAGGCGGTTCGGCCAAGGACGGCCGTCGCCGAGACATCCAGGCGATTCTGCCCCTGCGCGGCAAGATTTTGAACGTCGAACGCGTTGGTGACCATCGCGCGTTCTCGAGTGACACCATCCAGTCATTGATTACCGCGATCGGCTGCGGCGTCACGACGAGTGCCGGCGACGGCGGCGACTTCGATATCACCAAGGCGCGCTACCACAAGATCATCATCATGACCGATGCAGACGTCGACGGCGCGCATATCCGCATCCTGCTGCTGACGTTCTTCTACAAGTACATGCGTCCGCTGATCGATGCCGGCTACGTCTATGTTGCCTGCCCGCCCATCTTTGGCATTAAGGTGCGCAACAAGATCCACTACGTGTATCCCAACGGCCGCCAGCCCGAAGACGAGATCCTGCGCGATACCATCCAGAGTCTGGGCCTGAACCCCGACGATAACGACGAGGACGGCAAGGCCAAGGACGGCAAGATCACCAAGAAGCGCAAGGGCTATACCGTCCAGCGCTACAAGGGCCTGGGCGAGATGGACCCCAAGCAGCTTGCCTCGACGACGATGGACCCCAAGACCCGCATCCTGCAGCGCGTGTCGATCGAGGACGCCGTGGTGGCGGACCGCGCCGTGCGCGAGCTCATGGGTTCCGAGGTCGGCTATCGCCGCGAGTACATTGAAAAACATGCGCATGACGCGCGTTTCCTTGACGCTTAAGAGGAGGTAACGTGGCAGACGATATCAACAATAACGGGGGTATGGACGAGGCCGGCGATGCCGGCATGCCCGACGATCTGAAGCGCCTGCTTGCCCGTGCTGAGCAGGGCGAGGACGGCGACCCGGACGCCTATAACCCCGATGTCGATGATGATGAGGAAGAAGACGACGACGCCGAGCTCGAGGAGAGCTTTGGCGAAGTCGATCGCGGCGCCTCGGCCGGCGAGGATATCAACGGCGGCCAGCTCCAGATTTCGGAGTTCGGTCGCGAGATGAAGCAGTCGTTCATCGAGTATTCGATGTCGGTTATCACGGCGCGCGCCCTGCCGGACGTGCGCGACGGCTTAAAGCCGGTGCACCGCCGCATCCTGTACGCGATGAACGAGAGCGGCATCTACCCCAACCGACCGCACAAGAAGTCGGCCTGGACGGTCGGCGAAGTTATCGGTAAGTACCACCCGCACGGCGATTTCGCGGTCTATGAGGCCATGGTCCGCCTGGCGCAGTGGTTCTCCATGCGCACGCCGCTCATCGACGGTCACGGCAACTTCGGCAACATCGACGGCGACGGCGCGGCGGCCATGCGTTACACCGAGAGCCGCCTGGCAAAGCCCGCCATGGAACTGCTGCGCGACCTGCAGAAGGATACCGTCGACTGGCAGCCCAACTACGACGAATCGCTTGCCGAGCCCGTGGCGCTGCCTGCGCGCTTCCCCAACCTGCTGGTCAACGGCAGCCAGGGCATCGCCGTCGGCATGGCCACCAACATCGCCCCGCATAACCTCACCGAGGCGATCGAGGCCACCTGCTACCTGATCGACAACCCCGACGCCACCGTTGACGAGCTCATGCAGATCATGCCAGGTCCGGACTTCCCCACCGGCGCCATCATCATGGGCAGCGCCGGCATTAAGCAGAGCTACGAGACCGGCCGCGGCTCCATTACCGTGCGTGCTAAGGCACATGTGGAGTCCACCAAGACCGGCCGCAACCGCCTGGTCTTTACCGAGATTCCCTACATGGTCAACAAGGGCACCCTGCAGGAGAAGATCGCCCAGCTCGTCAACGACAAACGCATCGAGGGCATCTCGGATATGCGCGATGAGTCCAACCAGAAGGGCATCCGTCTGGTCATCGAGCTCAAGAAGGGCGTCATTCCGCAGGTCGTGCTCAACAACCTGTATAAGTACACCTCGCTGCAGACGACCTTTGGCGCCAACAACCTGGCACTCGTCAACGGCGTTCCCAAATGCCTGAGCCTGCGCGAGATGCTGCAGCACTACATCGACCACCAGGTCGACGTCGTCACCCGCCGCACCCGCTTCGACCTTAAGAAAGCCCAGGCCCGCGCTCATATCCTCGAGGGTTACCTGATGGCCCTTGACCATATCGACGAGGTCATTAGCATCATCCGCTCCTCGCAGACCGACTCCGAGGCCAGCAGCCGCCTGATCGAGCGCTTTGGCTTTACGCCCGAGCAGACCACGGCCATCCTCGAGATGAAGCTGCGCCGCCTGACCGGCCTGGAGCGCGACAAGATCCAAGAAGAGTTGGACGGCCTGCGCCGCGCCATCGCCTACTACGAGGACCTGCTGGCGCACGAGGAGAAGATCCTGGGCGTCATCAAGGAAGAGATGCGCGAGATCTCCAAGAAGTTTGGCGACAAGCGCCGCACCGAGATCAGCCAGGTTGAGAAGGACCTGGATGTCGAGGACCTCATCGCCGACGAGGATATGGTCGTGACCATCACCCACACCGGCTACGTTAAGCGTATCCCGGTGGCTGCCTACCGTGCCCAGAAGCGCGGTGGCAAGGGCGTGTCGGGCGTCAACCTCAAAGAGGATGACGTTATCGACGAGATGTTCATCGCGTCCACGCACGAGTACGTGCTGTTCTTCTCGAGCAAGGGCAAGGTCTATCGCCTGAAGGTGCACGAGCTGCCGGTGGGTACGCGCCAGGCGCGCGGTACCGCGATCGTCAACCTGCTGCCCTTTGAGGACGGCGAGAAGATCGCGAGCGTCATCAGCTGCCGCGAGTTCCCGGCCGACGAGTACCTGATGTTTGCCACCAAGAGCGGCATGGTCAAGAAGACCGTGATGAGCGCATATGACCGCAGCCGTCGCGACGGCCTGATCGCTATCAACCTGCGTGACGACGACGCGCTGCTGAACGTGCGCCGCGTGCGCGAGGGCGACAAGATTATCCTGGCCACCACCGCGGGCAAGGCGATCATGTTCTCCGAGGAGCAGGTACGCGCTACCGGCCGCGATACCAGCGGCGTTCGCGGTATCGGTATGAAGGACGGCGTGAGCGTTCTGGGCATGGAAGTCACTAACGGCAACGGCGATCTGTTCGTCATCACCGAGCGCGGCTACGGCAAGCGCACGCCGGTTGCGGACTACCCGGAGCAGAATCGCGGCGGCCAGGGCGTCTACACCATCCAAATGACCGAGCGTAAGGGTAACCTCGCGGCCATGAAGACGGTGGGTCCGCAGCACGAGCTGTTCATCGTGACGGAGGGTGCGACGGTCATTCGCGTCAAGACCGACGAGATCAGCCAGACTGGCCGCGCCACCCAGGGCGTCAAGATGATGACCGTCGACGACAGCGACCGCATCTGCGCCGTAGCCCGCATGACGGCAGCCAAAGAGAAGCCCGAAGGCGAAGCAACAGAAGATGGTTCTGCCCCCGAAGAAGCCCCAGTCGATCTAGGCGACGGCAACGACATGCCAGAAGATCTCCTAGACGAGTAAGAGGCTCTAGCTGGTAAAAATTATCAGACCCCATATATCGGCGGTCGGCGCACTGCGCGCCGACCGCTTTTTTGAAAACCTTGGGATCCCATGGTCGCTGGGCTGGCGAGATGGTTTTGGTTTGTCGCGAGTTCCGCACGCAAAGAAGGCCACTTAATGTGGCCTTCGTCTTGCGCAGGACTGTCCGAGCAGCAAACCAAAACCATCTCGCCAGCCCAGCGACCACCCCTCCCAAAGATTTTCAAAAAAGTTGTTGACGCGCGCGTAACGACTCGTCTAATATATCCCTTGCGCGATGGACCTGTAGCTCAGTTGGTTAGAGCGTCCGGCTGATAACCGGGAGGTCACAAGTTCGAATCTTGTCAGGTCCACCATCAAAACTGTGAAGAGCCCTGGGGCGTTGCCTCGGGGCTTTTTTCTTGTCTGCGATAAATCTCATTTTGGTTTTGTGTGCTGTGCGAAAGATTGGGTAGTATAGCTATTCAATGCGGCGACCTTGCCGCGTGTTAACCGCTACGTACCGGAGGTGTTCCATGGTTCGTGTCGACATAGAGACCATCGTCATGGCCGCCGGTCCCGTGCCATCGCTTATCGTGCTTCGCGAGCGCTGCAGCAAATCGGACTCGCCCGCGCCACTGCGTTCCCTTTCCATTCAGACTGGTTCGTTTGAAGCTGCTGCCATCAGCCGCGGCATCGATAGCGGTCGCGCCGAGCGTCCGATTACCCATGACCTGTTGCTCGATACTGTTGACACCCTGGGCGCCAAGCTCGAGCGCATCGAGATCGTTCGCGCCGAGCCGCCGGTGTTCTACGCGACGATCGTCGTACTGGCCGATGGTGACGAGCGCAAGATCGACGCTCGCCCCAGTGATGCCATTGCCCTTGCCGTGCGCAGCAATGCCCCCATGTTTGTGGAGGACGACATCATGAATCGCCTGGGCACTGTTTCTACCCACGCCGAGGAAGTCGACGACGAGCAGGAGTTCGAGAAGTTCGACGAGTTCGTCCATACGCTCTCCCCCGATGACTTCTAAATGTCTGGCACGCGAGCGGAGAGGTCGCTGATGGGTACCCGCGTATCAGCTGAAGCGGCCGCCATCGCGCGTGAGGCCCAGATGCGCTCGGAGGCATCCGAGGCGGCTCGCATCGCCTATGTGACGCAGGCCCGCACGCTTCGCGAGCGCCGCGGCTCCTATATCAAGATGGTTATCATCTCCGCCCTTGTCGCGGTAATCTGTTCTCGTCTTCGTGGTACAGTTGGTGCGCTTGGGTTTTCGATTTCAACAGGCTTGGTAATCTGGGGTGTGGTCGATGCAGTCATGCTGACCAACCAGATCAAGGTACTCGACAAGCGCGCGATGGATATGATGCGCGCCCGCGACGCTGCCGCCAAGATCGCTGCCGAGGCACAAGAACTGTAACGACGCCGGATTCGATGGGAAGGTCTAGAGATGGCACAGGATATGCAGGACGCTGGTAACGTCTCCGCCGAGCTCGACGCCATGGTGTGTGACCTGATTGGCGCGTTCTTGGACGACCTTGCCGCCGGCGAGAATCCGGGCGTAGTTGTGGCGATCGAGGACGCTGCTTCCAACCGCTATCTGGCCGCGCTCGACGAGGATGGCGAGGAGGCGTGTCTCGAGGCCGCCACCAACTTTATCTCCGAGCACAAGATGGGTCTTAAGGACGAGGGCCTGGGCCGCATCGCCCGCTATGCCATCGGCTACACCGGCTGTGTCGAGATTGACGGTGGCTATCACGACGCTCTGCTCGTGAGCTTCTTTGAGACGACGCTCGAGAGCGGCTTTTCGGCATATGTGCTGTATGAGGGCATGGGCGCCGGCGATGGTTTTATGTGGAGCGACCCTGAACCTGCAGGTGAGGAAACCCCTCTCATCTAAAATCGCTAAAATAAACGAGTTTTCGGTAAAAGGCTCAATATTCCCGCTGAGCGTTGTGTTGCTGGGCGGGCCGCATACGTGTGCCGTTTGTATATGGATAGAAGATAGGGGAACTACATGCGCGTAGACAATCTGAGGAACATCGCCATCATCGCCCACGTCGACCACGGCAAGACGACGATGGTCGATAAGCTCCTGCGTGCCACGGACGCCTTCCGTGCCAACCAGCAGGTCGAGGACCGCGTCCTGGACTCTAACGACCAGGAGCGCGAGCGCGGCATCACGATTCTCGCCAAGAACATCTCTATCGAGTACAAGGACGTCAAGATCAACGTCATCGACACCCCGGGCCACGCCGACTTTGGCGGCGAGGTCGAGCGCGTGCTGCGTATGGCCGACGGCGCCCTGCTGCTGGTCGACGCCTTTGAGGGCCCCATGCCCCAGACCCGCTTCGTGCTGCGTCACGCTATCGACACCGGCCTCAAGATCATGATCGTCATCAACAAGATCGACCGTCCGGGTGCTAACCCCGAGAAGGCTTACAACGACTGCCTGGACCTCATGGCCGACCTGGGCGCTACCGACGACCAGCTTGAGTTCGCCATGGAGCACGTGGTCTACGCCAGCGCCATGAATGGCTTTGCCCGCCTTGACCCCAACGACGGCAACATGGACATGTATCCGCTGCTCGATATGATCATCGACGACATGCCCGCGCCCGAGGTTGACGAGAACGCCCCGCTGGCCATGCAGTGCGTGACCATCGACCACTCCAACTTCGTTGGCCGCATCGGTATCGGTCGCGTGTACTCCGGCGCCATTCACCAGGGCGATCAGATCCTGGTTGTGAAGAACGACGGCTCCAGCGCCACCGCTACCGTCAAGCAGCTCTTTACCTTCGACTATCTGGGCCGCACCGAGTGCCAGGAAGTCGGCGCCGGCGATATCGCCGCTGTCGTGGGTATCGACCGCACCGATATCGGCGATGTCTACACCGACCCCGAGGACCCCGTCGAGCTCGAGCCCATCGAGATCGACCCGCCGACCCTGTCCATCGTCTTTGAGGCTTCGACCTCCCCGCTCGTCGGCCGCGATGGCGATATCGTGGGTGCCCGTCAGCTCAAGGAGCGTCTGTTCAACGAGGCCGAGAACAACGTGACCATGAAGATCGAGGAGCTCGAGGACAAGAGCGGCGTCGAGGTCTCGGGCCGCGGCATTCTGCACCTGTCCGTTCTGATGGAGTCCATGCGCCGCGAGGGCTTTGAGTTCCAGGTTGGCCGTCCCCGCGTTCTGTTTAAGAAGGACGAGAACGGCAACAAGCTGGAGCCTGTCGAGCAGGCCGTCGTCGAGTGCCCGGACGAGTACTCGGGCAAGGTCGTTGAGGTCTTCGGTACCTCCGGTGGCATCATGACGAGCATGGATACCTCGGGCATCGTGACGCACCTTGAGTTCAAGATCCCGACCCGCGGCATCATGGGTCTTAAGAACCGCATCATGAACGTCACTCACGGCGAGGGCGTGTTCTACCACACCTTCCTGGAGTACGGCCCCTACGCCGGCGAGATCGGCAACCGCCAGAACGGCGCCATGATTTCCATGACCACCGAGAAGGCTGTTGCCTACGCTCTGGGCACGCTGCAGGAGCGCGGCCAGCTGTTTGTTGAGCCGGGCACCGAGTGCTACGAGGGCATGATCGTGGGCGAGCGCAGCAAGGCCGGCGACATGGTCGTCAACATTGCGCGTACCAAGAACCTGGGCAACCAGCGTTCCTCGACCTCCGATATCTCCGTCCAGCTGGTGCCGCCCCGCACCTTCTCGCTCGAGGAGGCGCTGGAGTACATCGCCGACGACGAGCTGGTCGAGATTACTCCCAAGAACATCCGCCTGCGCAAGCGTCTGCTCAACGCCACCGACCGCAAGAAGGCTGCCGTCCGCGCCGGCCAGGTCAACAAATAAGCGCTGGGGCTTATAACCGTCAATAAGAAAGGGCGTCGACCGCAATGGTCGGCGCCCTTTTTGGTGCAATGGGGTCAGGATGCTTTGCACCACCACAAAGGTGCCAGGCCCTTTTGTGGTGGTTGCGGCTAGGCGGTGGGGAGCCCTGGCGTGTTGGAGACTTGTTGGGGCTTGAGGTGGGCGTTGCGCCAGATGATTTGGATAACGTAGCCGAGCATAAAGACAAAGGCCACGCCGCTGATGAAGTCGCCGATGAGGGGAAGTCCCGTGAGGGCGCCTGCGGCGATGCCGCCCACGGCTGCCATGGCGTAGCGGTTCTGGTTGTGTCCGACCATGCGGGCGATTACGCACCCCGCAAAGGCGCTCGACACCAACGCGATGCCGATAACGCCGCACAAGAGGGCTCCGGCAAGTGACAGGCCGGCGACGGAGATAATCAGCAGCAGGACGGCGGGGACGATAGCGATCGTGCCCAAAAGACCGCTCACCCACAGTGGCGTGGGGCGCTGGTGGAGCATGCCGGCGGCACTGGCAGTCGCACGCGGAAAGGCGAGCTCGAGCAGCAGGGCGATAAAGCAGGTCGACAGGGCCGCGGCCACGATGCCGCCGATGATATCGTTAACCGTCGTGGCGGCACTTTCGTTTTCGGTGCGGTCGATCTTGAGCGCACCGACCTCGGCTCCTGCGGCGCGCTCGGGGTCCTCGGATACATGGGCGTTCACCGTGCCAGTGATGCGGGCGTTTTTACCCAAGATGAGCTTGTCGGCCCAGACCTCGACATCGCCATCGACGGTGCCGTCGATGGTTACCGTACTGCCCGCGAGTGCTGCCGACTTGGCGGAGCCGCGCAGGGCAACCGTCTCGCCCATCGCGTAAAAACAGTTGGCGGCGCTACCGGTGTTGAGCACGACGTGCTGACCGGCTACCGTCACGCTGCCATCGATTGTTGTTTTGGAGATATCGATGGTGCGCGCCGCTAGGCGAACGGCTCCGCCTACGGTGCAGTCGCGAATCGACAGGCTCTCGCCCGCCGCAATAATATCGCGGCCGATGGAGGCGTCGTCTAGGTTAAGGCTTTGGCCGGCCCAGTACAGGTCGCCCTCGACGCCAGACGGATTTGAGTCAACCTCGGTTGCGAGCACGTTGCCCGCGGTGTCTGTGCCGGCGAACGACGTCGTGGGAAGCGCGGTCAGCGCAAGCGCAATCAGTGCGAATAAGAGGGCGATGCGGCTCAGCGCTTTGCGGCGCTTGGTTGACGGTTCTAGGTTGTAAGGCATAGTGAATCCTTCGTTAGGTACTCGACATGTATCTAACAGGGTACCCAACGTGCGGGCGCTCTAAAAGAACCTCTCGGTTGCATTTCGAAGGGTCGCGCCGTGCTGTCTATTTTTTGCGATGCAAGAAGCGCGCGATGTCTTCTTCGGTGGGACTTTTGATGTCAAAGCGCAGCGACAGCCAACGCAGACCCATGGTCACGGCAACGCATACGACCAGCGCGGCGACATTGCTCATGATGCCGCTCATAACAAGGCATACATAGCTTGTCGATCCGGCGATGGCGGCGATGGCATAAAAGTTAGTACGTTGGAAAATGCCCGGAACCACGCCCATAAAGCCGTCGCGCAACATGCCGCCACCCACCGCGGTGAAAAAGCCCATCATGATGCATACGGCCGGCGCAAAGCCATAAACCAGTGCTTTGTCCGCTCCGGTGGCGGCGTAGATGCCGACCGAGATGATATCGAGCAATGGGATGAGTTTCTCGGGTTTATCGACGATTGCCGGGAAGATGTAGATGATGGCCGCCGTGGCAATGGAAAGCGGGAGTGCCATCGGCTGGTTGAGGATGTAGACGTTGCCGACCTGGAGTGTCATATCGCGCAAAAGACCGCCGCCCAGACCGCAGACCACGGCGAGTGCGACCGCGCCCACCAGGTCAAGCTTGTGCTCGCGCGCGACCAGCACGCCCGAGATCGATGCCGCGACAACAGCGAACATCTCGAGCCAAAAGGGAATAGCGACCATGGCATCCGAGGCATGTGAGGTAACGGTTATAGCGGCGACGACGGGCAAGATGGGGTCCTTTGGATTACGGATTTGGACAATGCCCGTACATAGTACATGTTCGGCGCCGATTGCGACCCTATTGCTCGGCAAACGGTCGGGACTGGGCGCGGTCATAAGTTCCAAACATGTACATCAGCCTCCAAAAACGACATTTTTCGACATCTTTGGAGGCTGACGTACATGTTTGGATTGAGCTCACAGCATGAGTGAGTTAATTTACTCACATCCGGTATATTCCCCCACTTCAACGGACATAAGAGTTGGATACCGGCTCAGAGCGAGAGGCCCTCAATGGATACTCCTGTTCTCATTTCGCATAAAACCGCATGGCTTGTCCATCATGCGCCCCAGAATTTGGTTCAGTCTCTTGCGCGGCACGACTACCAGATAGGCGTACGAGGCATCTCCACCCAGCAACGCGTTGCGCGCATACGACAGGCCCTTACCGACTGCGGCATTCCGTCCGATATGCTCAAAACTATCGATATCTCGGTTGTATTCGAATTCGAGCGAATTCGCACCAAAGGCGTCATTTGCCACATTCTTGGACAAAATCTTCCCTACGAGCATATTGACGAGTTGACGCCCGGAATCTTCATCACCGACGAAGCCTTCACCTTCGTGCTCGCTGCCGAGTGGATGGATAGGATCGAATATCTCGAATATGGCTATGAAGTTTGCGGCGATTATCGCATGAGGCTCAATCCCGCCGACCATTATACCGAGCAACCAGCCACCACCTCCAAGGATGAAATAACCGAACTGCTCGATCGGCACCCCGGCAAACCCGGTGCCACACGTGCACGGCTCGCGCTCAGGCACATCTACGATCACTCGGCCTCGCCTATGGAGACCGCTTCGGCAATCGCCCTCTCGCTCCCAACAAGCGAAGGCGGGGTTGGCATCCGAGGTATCGAACTCAACAAACCGCTCGAGATCCCTCAACGTCTCTGGCATTGCGCCAAAGCTCGAACACTCAAAATCGATGCGCTCGTTACCTACAAGCGCAGGGAGCTCGGTATCGAATATAAGGGCGGCTTTCACGATGAGTTCGAGCGCAAGGGGGCAGATGCGGAGCGAGAGGCCGTTCTCTCCCAAATGGGATATCGAATCGTTACGCTCACTTCGGCTCAGTTCGGTAGCCAGCTCGCCTTTCACCGCGCCATGAACAACATTCGCGAAGCACTCGGCATGCCTCGCTGTACCGACACCGGGTACCAGCGAGAGCAAAACGAACTACGCAAGGCGCTTATCCGCAACTGGAAAGGCATGCGAGACGAAGAGGCACCTTCCGAATAGTGCCACTCCCGTGAGCTCAATCCAAACGTGTACGTCAGCCTTCAAAGATGTCGAAAAATGTCGGTTTTGGAGGGTGACGTACATGTTTTGAGGGAGGGGCGGGTTCGAATCCCTCCTCCTCCGCCGTATTTGCTTGTTAGGGACTCAAAACAAAAAAGCTCCCATTCTTGGGAGCTTTCTCAACCAAAATGGCGGAGAAGGAGGGATTCGAACCCTCGTGACCTTATACAGGCCAAACGGTTTTCGAGACCGCCGCATTCAACCACTCTGCCACCCCTCCGCGTGGGGTAAAAACAAAGCAGGCTCAAAGGCCTGCTTTGGAATTAACTGGCGGAGAGTCAGGGATTTGAACCCTGGAGACGCTTTTGACGCCTACACGATTTCCAATCGTGCTCCTTCGGCCACTCGGACAACTCTCCGTTAAATGCGAAAGTCAGTATACACGAGGAATCGCAAAGTGCAAACAGAAAAGTTGGCATTTTTTGAAACGTTGGGCTTCGTCCTTGATTATCGACTTCATCCGAACACCTCCCACATTCATCCGCACATGTGC
>CALDBJ010000007.1 GCA_937937835.1 uncultured Collinsella sp. | reverse complement strand
AATGGAGGATTTCGCAGGAGGCCTTAGAGAGGTGGCGCTTGCACACTGTGCGCACTGGGGATGATGTGCACACCCCGCACACCCCGCACGCTGAAAGTATTTCCATTGCAGAGGCGGAGCTTCGAGAAAAACTTGCGGCAGCTATAGCCAGGGCTGATGCTGCTGAGGCCGAACGGGACCGCTGGCGAGCGATGGCTGAAAAGTTGGCGGAGCGTCCACGCTGGGCTTGGTGGCCTTGGAGCAAATCCTAGCTCCTCAGAGGGTAGATAAGGGGGCAGGCAGCACCAAAAATGGACCAGATTAGGTTTATAGAAGAACTGGATTTCATCACCAACAAATGTGCCGAAGTAGCTCAGGAGTATGCCCAATTAAGGGGAGCTATGAACTCTTTGGATGGGTTGGAAAGCAAGTTCCCGCAGGGCGCGTCAATGAAGGAACCCGCCATAAGATTTTTCAATGAAACCAAAAACCTACGGGTAAACCGTCTGGTCGGTGTTGTATGGGCGCTGTCCGAAAGGGCGGCTGAATCTAGGAAAAATCAAAGCTCATTGTCTAGCGACCTTGTTAAAAAGCTACCTGCCCCTCTCGATCCGCACAAATTTGCGGGTGATATGACCCTTATGCGCATGCGCGACATGTACCAACGGGCCACTAAACTCTATCCAGATATCCTTAAAAATAAGGCAATTACTCTATATCCAGACATGGACGAACGAGAGCTGTCTGAGCTTGTTGGGGTCGTTTGCGGGAGAGGGCGAAATCCTACGCTAAGGCTTTGGCCAACGATATTCTCCGGTAAGATTGATGTGTTCCCAGGGGATAGGAGAAGTCGCTTGATATCTAGTATGACGTCTGTCGCACCTGCTTGATCGCGGCCGCGATAGCTAGATCGCGTTGCTCCTCTTCTCCATCCGCGTTCCAAGCTGCGGAAAGGCACCCATAAGCGTACGCCTGGTCGAGCAGGCGACGCGGATCGACGTCCAGCGCACGAGAGAATGCGTCCGCCATCTGTGCAATGCGTCTAGGATCGAGACAAAGGTCGTCTCTGTCAGCCGGATCGTAGAACATATTGGCGGCGCCAAAGCCCACTTCACCGACCAGACCGACGGGATCTATCACCAGCCAGCCGCGACTGGAGAACATGATGTTTTCATGATGCAGATCGCCATGTAGCCCACGCAGTTCCGAGGCATTGCTCATCATTTGATCGGCTATAATCGCCGCGTGGACGTAGTCAGTTTGACAACCTGCGTTTTGATCATCGCGCGCCCGCTGAAACAAAGCTGCAAAGCGATCCCGGATCGGGAGAAGGGCAGAAGGCAGGGGTTCCTCAGATGCGGCATACAGCTTCGCCATTAGTTCCGCTGCAATTTCGGTCGCCTGGTAGTCGCCGTGCTCGGCAACGATGTGAGAGAGCATTCGCTCCCCGGCATATTCGAGCAACATCAGATTGTTCTCACGACCGAGCAACCGGACTGCTCCCCTCCCATTGCGCCATACCAGATAGTCGGCCCCGCGCAGTTCATCAGCAATGTCTTCTATAGGTTTCAATCCCTTGACGATTGCAGGAGTCCCGTCTGGCAATGAAACTTTCCAAACGAGGCTGGAAAAGGTGTCCGCAATGAGAACAGGTTGCGAAACGTGCCAATGAGCAGGAAAAACAGGCGGCATGAACATCAACCCCAAGTCAGAGGGTCCAATCGCAGATAGAAGGCAAGGCGTTCGCGGTCGGGGGCTTCGATCCCCAATACATTGAATAGGACAGCGAAGGCGCGCTCTGCTTCATCTGGCGCTGCCCAGTTCTCTTCGGCGTTAGCAATCATGAGTGCCAAATCGGCATAGCGATCTGCTGTTCCGAGCCGCCCAAGGTCGATCAGACCCGTGCATTGAAGAGTTTTAGGGTCCACCATGAAGTTCGGCATGCAGGGATCACCATGGCAAACAACCATATCGGTGCGCTCTTGGTCGAGCCGCACCGGTAGCTCTCGTTCGACACGAGCCAAAAGATCGAGCTGCGGCGTACTCTTGTCCTCGTCCGGTAAGAAGTCGGGATTGACGGCATTGCGGGACACCACATCAACGGCGCGTCCGAACATTCGCGACAGCCTGCGCTCAAACGGACATTGATCAACCGATAGGCTGTGAACAGCGCCAAGTTGCTGCCCCATTGACGGCCACGCTTTGAGCAAATCCGCTCCAGACAGATCAGCCGCCGGTACTCCCGGAATTGCCGTTATCACCAAGCATGCACCCTCCTGTTCCTCCTGCCAGTTGATCACCTCGGGGCAAGCCACACCTCGACCTTTGAGCCAAATGAGGCGGTCACGCTCTCCAGCGAGCTCACCGCGGCGGGAAGCAGGTGCGATTT
>CALDBJ010000006.1 GCA_937937835.1 uncultured Collinsella sp. | reverse complement strand
AATCGTAGCCCGAGATGGTCCCGGGCTGACAATTTCGACTGTAATGGACGTTCTTAAACGACCAGTCATTCAAGAACGTCCCCAATGTCTACATGAAAGCGCCCCCAAGCGGATGTGCTTGAGAGCGCCTCTTGCTTGACTAGCTCTCGATATAGTCCTTCAGCTTACTGCTACGGCTCGGGTGGCGAAGCTTGGCCAGAGTCTTGGACTCGATCTGGCGGATGCGCTCGCGCGTGACGCCAAACTCACGACCGACTTCCTCGAGCGTGCGGGGATGTCCGTCGACAAGGCCAAAGCGCAGTTCGATAACCTTGCGCTCACGATCGGCAAGCGAATCGAGCACCTGGGTGAGCTGCTCCTGCAGCATGGAGAAGCTGGCGGCATCGGGCGGAACGATGGCCTGGGAGTCCTCGATGAAGTCGCCCAGCTGGGAATCCTCTTCCTCGCCGATGGGGGTCTCGAGCGACACGGGCTCCTGCGAGATCTTCTGGATCTCGCGGACGCGGTCGGCACTCATGTCCATCTCGGCACCGATCTCCTCGGGGGTCGGGTCGCGGCCCAGGTCCTGAAGAAGCTGGCGCTGCACGCGGACGAGTTTGTTGATGGTCTCGACCATGTGCACGGGAATACGGATGGTACGGGCCTGGTCGGCGATAGCGCGCGTGATGGCCTGACGGATCCACCACGTGGCGTAGGTGGAGAACTTAAAGCCCTTCTGGTAGTCGAACTTCTCGACGGCGCGAATCAGACCGAGGTTGCCCTCCTGGATCAGGTCAAGGAACAGCATGCCGCGACCGACATAGCGCTTGGCGATGGAGACGACCAGACGCAGGTTTGCGCTGATGAGTGCCTGCTTGGCTTCGAGGCCCACGTTCTCAATGCGCGTAAGACGACGTATCTCGGCACGCGTGAGCTCGAGCTCGCCTGCCTCGGCAGCCTCGAGCTTCTCGGTGGCCTCGAGACCGGCCTCGATCTTCATGGCCAGATCGACCTCTTCGGAGGCGGTCAGCAGGTCGACCTTGCCGATCTCCTTGAGGTACATACGGACCGGGTCGCCGGTCAGCATCACCGTGGAGGCATCGATGCCGCGCACGCGCGAACGCGAACGGGACGTGCGCACGGTGCGCTTCTTCTTGCTCTTGGAAGAACCCATCTCGGCGTCGGCCTGACGGGCCATCTTGAGCTCGTGATCGTCGAGCGAGCCGGAATCGTGCTCGTCGTCGTCATCGAAATCGTCGGTATCGGTATCGTTATCGTCATCGTCGACGTCCATGGGGGCGTCGTCGTTACCGCTCGCGGAGATAATCTGGATGCCGCTGTTGCGCAGCGCGGAATATACCGCAGTGAGCTGCTCGTCAGAAACATCGATATCCTTCAGGGCGACCTGAATCTCGTCCTCGGTTACCGAAGTCCTGTTTGAGCCGTTGCCCATGAGCTTTGCAACGTAGGATTCCAGCCCAGTACCCGTGCTCTCAGTCTTTTTTGGCACAGATTCTCCCTTCATAGTCCACAGGACTCATTACTTTAGCACACACATACGCCTCTATACCCAAAATTCAGACTGGATATAGGCGCGAATACGCTGGTTGACCACAACATCTAGGCCTGGTCGGCGCCCGCTGTCTCCAAACCGATCAAACGGAACGGGTCTGCCACGCCGCCGATCGACTTTTGGAGCTCGCGCTGGCGCTGAGAATCTTGCATCGCCTGCATCGTCAGTACACGGCGCGCCTCATCGTCGAGCGACCGGTCCTGGCGAAGCTTGGCCTGTGCGGCGCGCATGCGGCGCTTGATGGTGTAGAGCTCGAGGGTATCGAGCATAAACACGATGTTCGTCTCGGTGGGGTGCTTACTCGTCGACGAAATGCGCCCGGCGCTGACAAGCGATGCCGCCTCGGGACATACCGCGCGCGCCGCATCCATGCACGCCGTGGGGTCGGTGCCCGGCGGCGTAGCGAGCACGGCCCACGCGATAGACTCGTGACGCGGATCCACCCACTCGATCGAGCAGATGCGGTCGGCATACGTGCGGAACAGGTCGGGGTAGCTCGTGAGCATCGTCAGCAGCTCGCGCTCCCCCGCCAAAGACTTATGCTCTAGGTCGGTCAGCACGATCGGCGTCGCCGGTACCGCGGGCGCGCCCGTTGCATCGGCAACCGGCGCCGCGCCATCCATGCCAACCGGCACATCGATCGGAGGCATGTCGTCGACGACCTCGACCGGCGCGGCCCCATAGGCCTCGAGCGGCACATAGTCGTACGGCTCTTCCTCGACCGGTGTGGACACCGGCGGCGTCGCACCCGACGCCCAGGCACCGCGAGACGCCCCCTGCGAACCAGACGCCCGACCGCCTGCGCTGCCTGCGCGCTCGGTCTGCGCCCGCTGGCGCTCGTAGTTCTGCTCGCGACGACGCTCGGCGTCCTCACGCTTGGCAACATCGCGAAACACACGGCCTGAGCTCGAACGCACCGTCTCCAGATCCAAACCCAAAAGGTCGGCAATCTGGATAAAGTACGTATCGATCATGTAGCTATCGCGCAGCGGATAGATGAGTGTCAGTGCGTCCTCGAGCGCTTTGGCACGACCGCCCGGCGTGGTAATGTCGCTCGACTCCTGCAACGAGCGGTACACAAAGTCCATGAGGGGCTCGGCGGCGTCGATACGCGCCTGCAACGCCTCGCCACCATGCGCGGTGATGAACTCCATGGGGTCGTTGCCGTCGGGAAGCACCACGCAGCGCAGGTCCATCGAATCCTGCTCGATAAACTGAATCGCGCGGCGAGCGGCCTTTTGACCGGCGGCGTCGCCATCGAACATATACACAATGCGTTTGGCAAAGCGGGTGAGCGTCTTTACATGATGTTCCGTCAGCGCCGTGCCCAGCGTGGCGACGACGTTTTTAATCCCCGCCTCCCAGCAGGCGATGCAATCGGTATATCCCTCCACCACGATGGCGGTATCCTGCGCGACGATAAACTCCTTGGCCCAGTTAAAGCCGTAGAGGTTTCGCTTTTTATGAAACACGCTCGTCTCGGCGGTATTGAGGTACTTAGGCTGGCCGTCGCCCATAATGCGCCCGCCAAAGGCGATGTTATGACCCTGCTCATCAAAGATGGGGAACATCACGCGGTCGTAAAAACGATCGGCAAGCTGCCCGCGTCCACGGCTCACGGCCACGTTGGCGTCGATCATCTCCTGCGGGGTAAAACCCGCCTGCGACAGATGCGACACCAGCGCGTTGCGACCCGGCGCAAAGCCCAGGCAGTAGCGGCGGCAGACGTCGCCGCCCATACCGCGGCTGGCAAAGTACTCGCGCGGACGGTTGTCCTTACCGCGCATGAGCATGGTGTGGTAGAACTGGGCGGTCTCGGCGCACAGGTCATAGATGCGGGCGCGCTTGGTGCCGCGCTCGCGAAAAGCACCGGTATCATGCAGCTCAATGCCGGCACGGTCGGCCAGGTAGCGAATCGACTCGGGAAAGCTCAGGTTCTCGCGCTTCATGATGTAGGTGAAGACGTCGCCGCCCTCGCCACAGCCAAAGCAGTGCCACACCTGCGTGGCGGGGATAATGTGAAACGACGGGGTCTTTTCGCCATGAAAGGGGCAGCAACCCCAAAACTCATGGCCGCGGGGCTTGAGCTCAACCGTTTCCTGCACGATGGCAACCAGGTCGGACGCAGCGCGCACCTGGTCTTTTTCCTCATCGCTAATCACGGATGCTCACCCCCTGCTCACCCAAATGATGACGGATATCGTCAATATTACCCTCGACGGTCGCGATAAGCTCGTCCAGCGAATCGAACACGCGCGACGGGCGCAGCCAACGTGTAAACGCCAGCGAAACCGAGGCGCCGTACAGGTCGCCTGCATACCCGATCAAGTTGGCCTCGAGATGAGCCGAGGCGGCATCGTCGGCATACGTCGGCGGCAGGCCCACGTTGACGGCGGCAGGCCATACGGTATCGTCGACCAGCACCAGGCCTTCGTAGACGCCATCGGCAGGCACCTGAATGCCCTCGGGCACCTGGATGTTAGCCGTGGGAAAACCCATGTCGGAACCCTGATGACGACCGCCGGTAACAATACCTCGCAGCATGTACGGGCGACCGAGCAGCTCGGCGGCAAGCTCAACATGTCCCTGGCGCAGCTCCTGGCGAATACGGGTGGCGCAGATCGTCTGCCCATCGACGCACAGCAGCTCGTGGCCATAGACGTCAACGCCGCGCTCGGCTCCCCATGCCTGCATCTCGGCAACGCCCGAGGCACCGCCACGACCCAGCCTAAAGTCGCTGCCAACGCGAATCGATCGAATGTCGACCAGACGCGACACCAGCGAG
>CALDBJ010000005.1 GCA_937937835.1 uncultured Collinsella sp. | reverse complement strand
GAGCATGCTTGTGCCGATTAGAAGAAGCAATACCGCAAAAGCGGATTCTCCAATGCACCAGGTTTCGCGTCTGAAGATCTTGGCTACGTCAAACCTTTCCTCCCCAGAGTTTTTGGAATGGGTCGCTTCCATCCTCTCAATGGGATACAGAAGGAAAAGCTGCAGAAGATAGAAAACGGAAACGCATACGTAGAGTGCACTCCAAGATATTTGGGCAATGAATGATCCAAGTACGATTGCCACTCCCGTCGCGATTGATTGCGCGGCGAGCAGCTGAGCGTTGATGGTGAGGAAGCGCTCTCCTTGACCGGCATTTCGGGCAATTTCATATAAAAGTGCTTGTTCGGATCCCGATTGAAGGGAGTAGGCGAGTGCCTCAACAAGGGAAAGCGCGACGAGAAAGGGGCCTGAGAGCAGCAGCATGCCAGCCGTATGGAAGAAAAGAAGCAGAACGCCCACTTGAATCGAGAACTTCTTTCCAAAGAAATCGCCTACCAGCCCTGTTGGTAGCTCGAGGGCGACCGTTGCAATGTTGTACAGGGCTTGATAAAGCGCGATTTCCGTGACAGACATTCCTTTATCCGCAAGGAAAAGTAGAAACACTCCCCGATTTAAAACAAATCCCGCGAGAACGAAAAAGGCGGAATAGATGTGCAGCTGCGCAGTGGCATTCTTATTCATTTGGCACTTCCATCAACTAATTTTGTCAGGTCGCTCGCTACTGACTCGAAGTCTGAAGTGTTTACAGTTGATGTGAAGAGCGGTAAAGCTTTTGCACAGGGTATCACTGGAATACATCCGAAGCGTTTTCGGCAGTATCATCGGCGAAGGCGGGATTAGCCTTTACGCGGTGCTCACCCTCGATGTATTTGACGATTTGATCAATCGTCTGGTTGGCGTGGCTCTTGAGCTTGCGCTCATAGAAGAAGAGGCCGAGCTTGCCGCGCGTGCCAGACGTGTTGCCACCCACACCCTGAAAATCCTCGGTATAGGTGAGCTCGCAGGCACCATCGCCAGCAGGTGCAGCCTCATAGCGCATGGTATTGATGCCCGCCGCATACTGAAAACGGACCTCATAGAGACACGGGTAGTCAAAGTGCTTAATCTTAACCTTGATCGCCGTGCCCTTGGCCTTGCCTTTTGCGGACTGGGCGCGCTTCTCGTACTTATAGCCGTTGAGCTTGTTGCGGCTGGGACGCTTGCCCGTGGCGTTCTCGATATCCTGCATGATGGACCCCGCCAGAGCGTCAAAAAGCTCCTCCGGCGTCACCTTAAGCGTTTTGGTGAGCTGCATGATGGCTCCTTATTCGTTTGAACCGTTCGAGCCATTGTACCGCCCCAGGCTCTCCCATGCGTTGCGGTGAAATGCGGACTGTTTGGCGGCTTTTTTGGCCAAAACAGTCCGTATTCCACCGCAAGTTATCTGAGGGCTAAAGGTTGTAGGTGACTACTTGAGGTTCGGCGGGTTCGACGAAGATGGTTGGATCCGGCTGCTCCACGCGGACGAACTTGACGGTCACGGCCTCAAAGCCCGCCTTGTGCAGAACATCGGCGTAGACGCGCGCCTGCAGGGCGTGCTTCTCGAGCAGCTGGTCCGGCGTCTCATCCGGCGTGCCACCCGTCTTGTAATCGATGACCAGTGCGCGCGACGGATCGGCCGGGTTCGTCGCCAAAGCGTCGATGGCGCCTTCGGCATAGGCACCGTAGCGGGCGATGTCCTCGTCCTCGCAGCCCAGCGAAAAGAACGGCACCTCGGCGCGAACGCACGGCCACGCGAGCAGGTCGGCACGAACAGCCGACTTGAGCCAGCGGTCCAGGGCAACGTCGAAGCGTTCGCGCTGCTCCGGCGTCAGGCGCCACAGGCGCGCCAGCGCATCGGCACGCTCAGCGGGCAGCGCATCGGCACCCATCTCGATCAGCCACTGGCAGGCAGCGTGGAAGGCCGAGCCCAGCGCCATGGGGTTGCCAGCGGGTTCAACGGCGGCCACGTCTGCATCCGTCATCTCAGAACCATCCGACTCCGCATCATCGCCAGTCTCGTCCATGGGCACGCGCGCCTCGGCGGCACGGTCCTCGGACTCGGCATGAAGCGCCGCGGCAATTGACGAGTAGCTGTACGAATCGCGCGCCGGATACGGGCAGGTGCCCATGCGCACGCCCACCGCCTGGGGATACACGAGCTCAAACGCATCGGGCTCGGGGTCGGCAGGACCGGGAACGGCGGCACGGGCATCTGCACCGGCACCCTCCGACTCCGCATCGCCGCGGACAAGCCTGCCCTCGGCATCCAGCGAAGCGTTGGCCTCAAACGCCTGCTCGCCAAAGGTAAAGTCCGCGAGCGAAATGAGCTCGTAGTCGCCCGGCTGGGAGTTGTCGAACACCAGGCGGTCGGCATCGAGCTGCGGCATATCCAGAGCGTCGGTCGGCAAAATACGGCGCAGCACGTCATAGGTCAGATCGGTCTCGACGTCGAAGGTCGGCGCCGTCACCTTGCCACGGCTCACGCCGGCATCCATCGCCAGAATGACCAGCTCACGCGCACGCGTCATGGCCACATAGAGCAGACGGGCCCGCTCCTCGAGCGAGAGCTGCAGGTCGTCGTTGCGCAGGCGAGCAAATGCCTCGGCGGGAGAACCCGTCGCGCAGACGTCCTCCATGAGCTCCGGCGGCAGCCACAGCGACGTGCCCTTGCCCTTAAACGCATGCTCAAACTGCTTTTTAACGTCGTCGCCCTTCACGAACGTGCCGTCCGCGAGTTTAACGCCGTCGAAGCGTGCCGGCAGCGCCACGACCTGCGCTCCGCCCTCGACGCGACCCATCCGTGCAGCACCCGAGGACTTACGCACGCCAAAGCACTCCGCAACCGCCACGACCGGATATTCCAGGCCCTTGGAGGCGTGCACCGTCATGATGCGCACCGCGCCGTCGCCCTCCTCGTTGAGGGCACCCGGGGCTTCCTTGCCCGCCAGAAAGCGATCGAAGGCCAGCGCGATGGAACGCGGCGAGTTGCCGAACTCGGCCTCAGCCTCAGCCACGGCGTCGAGCGCCTTGAGCACGTTGGCGGCAATGGCCTTGCCCTCGGGGCCGCGCTGCGCCAGGCGCACGAACCAGCCGGAGGCATTGACCGCGTCGCGCGCGATGGCGGCGAACGAATCACGCCCCACGCGACGCAGTGCGTAGCGCAGCACCTCGCGGGCACGCGTCACAAGCGGCAAGCCCTGCAAGCCCGGCACATCGGAATCGCTCATGATGCCCATGTCGATATTCCGGCGCGAGGTCTCCCCCGTCTCGCCATCGAGCTTGGTCGCCAGCGCCAGGAACTCCTGGGCGCCGAGCGCAAACATCGGCGAGGCGAGCAGCGGCATAAGGCCCTGCGCCGTATCGGCCGGATTGGCGAGCGCGCAGACCAGGGCACGCACCGTCTGCACCTCGACTGCCTGGGCAAAGACCGAGCCGCCTGCGATGACGCAGTCGAGCCCCTGATCGCGGAAGGCCTGGGCGTAGACATCGGCGTTGGTCATGCGGCCCAGCAGCAGTACCATGCCGCCCTGGGGCTGGCCGGCATCGGCAAGCGCGCGGAAGCGCTCGGCGATCGCGCGGGCCTTGGCCTGTGTGCGCTCCTGCATACTGCCGCCGGCAACAAAGAGGGCCTGGCGGCGCGAGGCGTCCGCCACCAGCGTGTCCTTGCGTCCGTCGCTCGCCTCAAGATCCAAAAAGCCCTGCATCAGGCCGCCGTCATCGCCGTCGAAGACGCGTGCCACGTAACGCAGCACCTCGTCATGGCTGCGGAAGTTGCGCACGAGTTTGACGAGTTCGCCGGCAGGGGCATCGGCCACGGCAGTCGCCTCGGGCGCGGCAGACGAGCCCACCTTGCGCTCCTGACGACGGAACACCTCGACCTCGGCGCCACGGAAGCGATAGATGGACTGCTGCGCATCGCCCACGGTGCACAGCGCGCGCTCCCCCGCACCCGTCAGGTAGCGTATCAGATCGACCTGCATCTGGTCGGTATCCTGAAACTCATCGATCATGACCATCTTAAAGCGGCCCTCGTACGCAGCACGGATGGCAGGGTAATCGCGCAGGGCCTCGTAGGCCATACGCAGCAGGTCGTTATTATCGAGGGCGGACTGGGCAGCCTTCAGCGCGCGATACTCAGCCTCCACGGAACGGGCCAGGCCCACCAGCGCATCGAGCGCCGGGCCACCGCAGGCAAGCACGATATTGATAAACGCATCGGCGGCCTCGGCCTTGAGCAGCTCGACCTGCTCCTTAGGGAATGCCTTGCTCGCGCGCGGCATGGTGCACGACATCATGAGTCGCGCTGCATCGGCCATGGTCTTGCCGCTCGCCTCGAACGCGTCAATGGCGTCGAGTGCCATCTGCGCCTTCTCGGTCGCGGCCTTGCTTGCGCCCAGCGCCGCGCGATAGGCATCGGCGAGTGCCGAGGTATCGGCCTGCCCGCGCGCCACGCACACGTCGTCCATACCGCCCGGCAACTGGCTCGACAGCTCCAGCAGGTCGCGCACCAGGCCCTTGATGGTCGCGCCAGCGCCAAAGGAACCGCCCTCGCCCGCCATGGGATACCAGGCATAGAGGGCCTTGAGCGATGCCGCGAGCTCGGGGGCGGCATCGGGCGCCGTCGCGCGGGCCAACACATGCTCAACAGCCTGGTCCATAAGCTCGTCGGTATCGGTGAGCACCGTGAACTCGGGGTCGATGCCCAGCTCCAGCGCATGCGCGCGCAGGATACGCGAGCACATGCCGTGAATGGTCGAGATCCACGCGTCGTCGACGGTCAGTGCTTCCTCGTCCATGCCCTCGTCGATAAGCGCACGGCGCACGCGGTCACGGATCTCGGCCGCGGCATCTTTGGTAAAGGTAATGGCGAGCACCTGGTCAAGATGTTCAACGAACGGACCGGATTCAGGCGAGAGCGCGTAGACGATGCGACGCGTGAGGGTAAAGGTCTTGCCCGAACCGGCGCCCGCCGAGACAAACAGCGGACGGTCGAGCGTTTTGACAATCTGCAGCTGTTGCGGCATCAAAGTCGAAAGATCCATGGTCTACACGTCCCTCCTTACAAACGTTCCTTCGTGGTTATACGAGCAGCGCGCATGCGCGGCCTGAGCCGACGTCGGGTCGACGGCGGCAACGTTGCCTGCCTCGAGCTCGCGCAGGCGCTCGGCGATGCCGGCCTCAACGCGATCGAGCAGGGCGTCGAAGTCCATGCTGCCACCCTCGCCGGGGAAACCTTTCTTAAGGCCCGGGATGCGACCGTCGCCGCGCTCTTCCTCGAGCAGCTCGGCGCTCGCGGCACCGCGCAACGCCGGCTTGCCGCCCTTGGTCGAAAAGTAGAGCGCCGCGCGGGTGTCCAAATCCAGCGCCCGGCGCATGGCCTGGGCGTAGATGAGCGTTTGGGTATGTGGTGGCAACCAGCGCGGATCGTCGATGGGCGCCGTGCCCGATTCCTCGTCGCGCACCGTGGGGTCGGCGAGCTTAAACTCCTCAACGCCCGTGCGATGCTTGTAGTCGATCACCACGGCACGATTCTCGGCGTCCACGTCCACGCGGTCGATGCGCCCGCCAAGCGGCCAACCGGCATACTCGACCTTGAGCTCGTTGAAGGCGAACTCCAGGTAGCGCGGGGCAAAGGGGGCAAGTGCCTCGGACTCGTAGGCAAGCACACCCTCCAGCTGCGGCAAGATCTCGGCCACCTGGCGTTCCTCCACCGCAGAGAGCGGCACCAGCGGGCCCTCCGTGCCGCGCTTGCCGGCGTGCTCGGCCAACGTCTCGTCAAAGACCTCGTGCAGCAGCTCCTGTGCGCGCGGCAGATTCTCGGGCGTCACGCGCTCCATGCCCTCTTGGGGCAGACGGGCATGCAGATGCTCCAGCACGTCGTGGACAAAGTTGCCCTTTTCCATGTTGCCAAAGCCCGCGTCGATCGACTGGGGCTTCACGCGGTACGAGACGAACCAGCATAGCGGGCAGGTCGAATAGGCCTCGATCTGCGAGGCGGAAGTCAGACGCGGCACGAGCGGCGCGTCCTCACCCTCGCCATCGCGACGGCGCAGGACCAAATACGGCACGGCCTCGGCACTCAGATGCTGAGGGGCTTCACAGGTCACGCGCTCGCGCTTGAAGCCTTCATCTGCCGCGGGATCAAAGTCGGCGATGATATCGCCCTCGCCCACGCGCATGGGCTTGGCAGCGCCAGCGGCCTCGGCATGTGCCCACAGCTCGGTCCATACGGCTGCCGGGTAGCACTCGCGTGCCTGGCGATCGTGCGTCACACGGGCGAGCGCGACCGGACCGCTCGCCGCCTGCATCGCACGGCCAAAGCGCACGCGCAGCAGGGCAGCGGGCTCCAAAGACACGCCGTCGCGGCGCAGCTCGGCTGTCAACGTGGCAAGCGGGCCCTCTTCGTGCGAAAGCGGATAGCTGTCCAGGTCGACATCGGCAAACAGCACGGCATCGTAGCTGCCAGGGCGAAGAACCGACGCATCGGCAAGCGACGCGAAGCGCACTTGTGCTCGTGGTGTGCGATCGACCTCATAGGTCTCGTAATCGTAGGCGGTACTGCGCTTGTCCACCTTGGTTCGAACGCCGTCGAGAACCGGCACGGTCGCGGCCTGCGACACGTCGAGCGCGCGAGCATCGTTCATAAGGATGTCGATGGCATGGCGCAGCAAAGCCGTCTCTGCCTGGCGACGGGCCTGGCCGTCAAGGCCGCCTAGAGCGCGATCGGGCAACGCCTCGGCAACGGCAAGCATGGCCTTAAGCGCCGTCACGGGCTTGTCACGCCACAGCGCCTGGAACACGTCCGAGACCACACACGGTACGTTCTTAAACCAGTTATCGTCGCTCGTCGCCTTGCGCGCGCCCCTCACCTGGCCCTGAACGCTCTGCAGCAGGCTCTTGACGCCCGCGGTAGTCTTGCTGCGCGAGAGACGCATATTCTTATCGAAGGTACGGGCATTGACGGCATCAGCGCCCGAAAGCGGACTGTAGATCCAGTCGGTAAGCTCCGGCGCGGGCCACCACTCAGTCTTGGAAGCGGTGCCCTCGTCGGCGGCTTTCATACGCTCGATCAGGTTGGCGAGCGCCGTAAACTGCCTGCCCGCGATGGACTGGGAAAACGCCGTGAACTCAGTCGTCTCGGCCGCAATGTGACGCGCCGCCAAACGGGCGGCGAGCTCGCCGAACAGCTGGGGTGCCCGGGCAGAAACGACGAGCACGCGCACGGGGTCGGCGGGCGTTGCAGTAGCTTTATCGGCCTTGGACTCCTTGTGCGCTTTCACCAACTTATCGATGGCGTCCGCATAGACATGAGCACGGGCATGGGGGCCGGCGACCTCAATAAAGGCAGGCTGAGCGGCGGCCCCGCAAGCGACATCAGACGCGACGGCGTCCTCCCCCAACGGCGCGATCTCAAACAGCACACCGCGGGCATCAAATGCCGTGGCAAGCTCCTCGCGCATCGCCGCCTGCTCGCGGGCAAGCAGCACGACGACCTCTCCCCCATTGTTCGCCACGGCAGACAGCAGCTCGAGTAGACCGTGCGTAAACGACGTGGTACCGCGCACGCATACGGCGCGGGCGCACGCCGGCAGGCTATCGGCCAGGGCACCGGCCATAATGTCGGCTGCCTCGCAGGGCTCGACCATATCTCGACGGTCCAAACCGCCCGCGTAGGCACGCAAAAGCTCAAACACACGAGCCTCGGCATCGCTTTTTGGCTCAGGCTGGCAATTGTTGCCACCGCATCGCTCGGCCGTCGTCCCCGCCACACCCGGCAGCACATCGCGGGCCATGCGCGCGAGCATGCGCACCGTGCCCTGGCTACGCGAAAGCGGCTGCAGGTCGGCATCGTCGCGGCGGGCAATCATATCCGAAAACAGCATCTGACGTTGCAGGTTGTCGACGAAACCGCGCCCGTCGCCCAAAAGCTCCCAAAGCGAGCGAAGCCACGATGCGGGTGTCTTGTAGTCGATACCCAGCGAAATGCCGGCTTCCGCCGCATCATGACGGCACAGATCGAGCTCGGCAAACGTTGGTGCCAGCAACACGGCACGCCCGTGACGGGCAATAAGGTCGGCAAGCAGCGCCGACTCGGCATCGCTCAAATCCGTGCCGGCATTGGTGGTATAGATTCGAACAGGCATGGTCCTCCGCTCAAACCGTTCGCAATAATCAATGCATCCATCCTACCCGCCCAAGCGGACACATTGCCACCGCAGTTCCATCTTTTGGTACAAAGCAACCTGAACCCAACGCACCAGCCGATTGCAGGCATATAAAAACCGCCCCCGGAGGGACGGTTCTTCGTAATTCAATGTTGTCGCTGGCCTACTCGCCATCCTCCAACTTAATGAGGATCTTGCGGTAGCCACCGTACTCGCCGTTCAGCGCCTTTGAAACGCGGCTCACCGTGGTGGACGAAGCGCCGGTACGGGCCTGAACCTCAACATAAGGCTCGCCCTCGTCCAAATAGCGCGCAACCTGCAAACGCTGAGAAAGGTCGCAAATCTCGCGCGGCGTGCAGATATCGGTCAAAAACGCTTGGATATCCTTCTCGTCGTCCAAAAGGCTAAATGCGTGGACCAGCTGCTTGACATCAGGCTTGTCAAACATGTTCTCGATATTCATCGATCACCGCCAAACCCGCCAAAAGGCATCGAAGTTGATACTGACATCGGGCATCGTTCACCCGTTCTATGCAATAGGGCAACGCCTGTGGCTTTTGCCCGTAGCAGTGTAGCACACCACCAAACTAAAGCGACAAGACTCTCTGCCAGCGGCGCGTTTTTCAGGACGAACGCCGTTTAGAAACCATATGCGCACGTAAGCTCCACGAATATTTGAGACAATGGGCGCCCAAACACCGCGGCGCGCCCGCGCAACCATCCAGGTCGCCGCCGTAAGCCGCTTCACGCGACGCCAGCAATCCCGACGCAAGAAAGGATTCACGCCATGCGCTTTATGCTTAACTGGCTCTTCACCTCGATCGCCATCGCGATCGCCACGTTCCTCGTCCCCGGTATCCAACCCTTCGGCTTTGCCGAGACCTGGGTCTGCTTTGCCTTTGTGGGACTGTTCCTGAACATTGTCGATTCGTTCGTCAAACCGTTCCTCACGGTCATCTCGCTGCCGCTCACGATCATTACGCTGGGCATTTTCCAGCTTGTCGTCAACAGCTTTATGCTTGAGCTCGCGAGTTACCTGTCGGTCAACCTGCTGGGCGTCGGCATCTCCATCGCCAGCTTTGGATCGGCCTTTATGGGCAGCATCCTGGTGTCCATCACGCGCAGCATCCTCGACAGCATCGCCGAGGACTAAAATGGCCATTCCGGCCGTGTCCGTCTCAACAGCCCAAAACGAAGGCCGCCCATCGCAAAAATGGGCGGCCTTCTTATTTGCCAAGTCTCAAAGGGCAAGAAAATCTACCATTTCCACCCCGTCCCCAAATGCAGGTGTGGGTTAGATGACGTAGTCGTAGCCATGGTTGGGAGCGACAAGTTGATCGAGCGTCACACCGTCGAGGTAGTCGTTGATGAGCTTGTCCAGGTTCTTCCACACGTCGAGCGTGGGGCACTCATCCGAACGCGAGCAGCCCTTGCAGTCGCCATCCAGGCAGGCGACCGGCGCCAGACTGCCCTCGGTCAGGCGCAAGATCTCGCCCACCGTGTATTGCTCGGGCGGGCGCGTGAGCACATAGCCGCCGCCCTTGCCGCGCATGCCCGAGAGCATGTTGGCGCGCACGAGCGTAGCCAAAATGTTCTCGAGATATTTCTCGGAAATCCCCTGTCGCGCCGCGATCTCTTTGAGCGGGATGCGACCGGCTGCCTGGTGCTCGGCCAGATCGACCATAACGCGCAGGGCATATCTGCCCTTAGTAGAAACCAACATGTATAGTGCTGCCTTTCGGTCATTTAGTCCGTAGAAATTCTAGCCGAAATATTGGTTTTGAAAATACCCGTTCCGGTCAAGATGGTTAATCGACTCGTAATAATCTTCTATTTCCTATTGCGTTACTAGGCTTTACTGTCTACTATGCTTGCCAACAGCAAAACGAACAACCCATAAGGTTTGTGGGTTTCGCTGCTACACACACCGTAAAACCACACGGTATCCAGTCATTTGAACACTTTGGAGGTTCACCATGAGCAATGTTTACACGTCCATCGATCAGCTTATCGGCCACACTCCGCTTCTGGAGCTCACTCACTTTGAGGCCGATGAGGACCTCAAGGCCCGCGTGCTCGTCAAGCTGGAATACTTCAACCCCGCCGGCTCCGTCAAAGACCGCGTCGCCAAGAACATGATCGACGAGGCCGAGAAGGCCGGCAAGCTCGTGCGCGGCGGCGACTACACCATCATCGAGCCCACGAGTGGCAACACCGGCGTCGGCATCGCCTCGGTGGCGGCGGCTCGCGGCTACAAGGTGATCATCACCATGCCCGAGACTATGTCCGTCGAACGCCGCAAGCTTATGCAGGCATATGGCGCACAGCTCGTGCTCACCGACGGTTCCAAGGGCATGAAGGGCGCCATCGCCAAGGCCGAGGAACTGCAGAAGGAGACGCCAAACAGCATCATCGCCGGCCAGTTTGTGAACCCCGCCAACCCCGCCATCCACAAGGCCACGACCGGCCCCGAGATCTGGGATGACACCGACGGCGAGGTCGACATCTTCGTCGCCGGCGTTGGAACCGGCGGCACCGTGACCGGCGTGGGTGAGTTCCTTAAGGAGCAGAACCCCGAAATCAAGGTCGTCGCCGTCGAGCCCGCCACTTCCCCGGTGCTCTCCAAGGGCCAAGCCGGCCCGCACAAGATCCAGGGTATCGGCGCCGGTTTTGTGCCCGACGTCCTCGACACCCAGGTCTATGACGAGATCATCCCCGTCGAGAACGACGACGCCTTTGCGACCGGCCGCGCCGTGGGCCACAAGGAGGGCGTGCTCGTGGGCATTTCGTCCGGCGCCGCCGTGTGGGCCGCGCTGCAGCTGGCCAAGCGCCCCGAGAACGAGGGCAAGACCATCGTGGCCCTGCTTGCCGACACCGGCGAGCGCTACCTGTCCACGGCGCTCTTCCAGGACTAGGGCCTGTCGCCCATAGGTTGAGCCCACGGACGAGCCGGTCTCCTCTCTCCCGGCAGTCTGAGCCCATCCAATCAGGGTGTCCCACGAGACGCCCGAACTTGCTACAATGTCTGCGGCGCGGAACCAGCCTCCCGCGCCGCTTTTCTTTTTTGGCCACATGCCACCAAGGAGAACCTCCCCATGCACAACAAGCGCGTGCTCGTCGCCATGAGCGGCGGCGTCGATTCCAGCGTGACCGCGTACCTGCTCAAAAGCCAGGGCTACGAATGCGTCGGCGCCACCATGCGCCTCACCTGCCCCGCGCCCGATCCTGCAACGGGTATGAGCAAAGTCGACCGCGACATCGCCGATGCAAAGGCCGTCGCCGAACGTCTGGGGATACCCCACCATGTGCTCGACTTGCAGCAGACCTTCGACCACAGCGTTATCGAGCGCTTTGTGAACGCCTACCAGGAGGGGCTGACGCCCAACCCGTGCATCATCTGCAACCGCCACATAAAGTTTGGCGCGTTGCTCGGTGCGGCGCTGGACATGGGCTGCGACTACATCGCAACGGGTCATTACGCCAAAACAAGCCAGACAGTAGACGGCACCTGGCAGCTGCATCGCGGCGAAGATCCCAAAAAGGACCAGAGCTACTTTTTATATTCGCTTACGCAGGAGCGCCTGGCGCACACGATCTTTCCGCTGGCAGGCCTAGACAAAGAGCGCGACGTGCGCCGCATAGCCGCCGAGCAAGGCTTTACCAACGCCCAGAAGGCCGAAAGCGAGGACATCTGCTTTATTCCAGACGGTGACTACGCGGGCTATATCGAGCGCCGCTGCGGACATCCCGCTGCACCGGGCGACATTGTGTGGCGCGACGGCAGCGTGGTCGGACGCCATAACGGCGCGTTGCGCTATACCATCGGCCAGCGCAAGGGCTTGGGCGTCGCGATGGCGCATCCCGTGTATGTGACGGGCGTCGATGCCGCCAACAACACCGTGCATCTGGGCGAGGCCGAGGACCTAACGGCCACAGCACTCACGGCCGACGACTGGATCTGGAGCGCCCCTGCCGACCGCATGGAGGCAGAACTCGATGCCGGCGGCATTCGCGTGGGCGCCAAGTACCGTTACCGTCAGAAAGACCAAGCAGCGACCCTTACGCGCGGCGAAGACGGGCAAATGCTGCTGACTTTTGACGAGCCGCAGCGAGCCATCGCCCCCGGCCAGGCCGTTGTAGTCTACCACGGCGACATCGTCCTCGGCGGCGGCACGGTGACCGGCGCACTTAAGTAGCCCCATCCCCTTCATAAATTGCGGTGAAATAGGGACTGTTTAAGCGTTTAAAACCGCCAAACAGTCCCTATTTCACCGCAACTTAGAGAGGACGGCCTCGGTCGGTACTGCCGTATCAGCCGAGGCCGCTGCATCGCTAGCGCTGTACGTAGGCTCGGACCAGCTCGTAGGTGTTGCGCACGCCGTCGATGTGGCTGCGCTCGTAGTTGTGGCTCGCGTACACGCCGGGGCCGATCAGGCCGTGACGGATGTCGTAGCCGGCAGAGAGCGTGGCCTCAACGTCCGAGCCGTAGTGCGGATACACATCGATGGCGTAATCGAGCTCCAGCTCGCGCGCGATGTTGGACAGCGTGGTTACCAGGTCGTAGTTGTACGGACCGCCCGAATCCTTGGCGCAAATCGACACCATGCGCTCGGTGCAGCCCAGGTCGTCGCCCACGCAGCCCATGTCAACGCTGATCATCTCGCGCGTGTCGGCCGGCACGAAAGCACCGCCGTGGCCGACCTCCTCGTACACGGTAAAGAGCAGCGACACCTTGCGCGAAAGCGACACCTCGCCGTCAGCAACAGCGCGGGCCAGACCCAGCAGAATCGACGCCGACAGCTTGTCATCCAGGAAGCGGCTCTTGATGTAGCCGCTCTCCGTCACCGTGGTACGCGGATCCATAGCGATGATGTCGCCGGTCTGAATGCCCAGCTCAAGCACATCGTCCTTGCTGTCGACATTCTCATCGAGCAGGATTTCCATGTTCTTCTCGATGGTCTTGACCGGCTCGTCGGCCACATGCGCCGAAGGCTCGGTATTGAGGACCACGCCCGTGTAGACATTGCCGTCGCGCGTATAAACGGTGCAGTTCTCGCCATCGGCCGTAGACCACTGATGCCCACCAAGCGTCGTGGGACGCAGGCGGCCATTGTCCTTAATGGAGCGCACCATGGCGCCCAGGGTATCGACATGGCTCGCCAGTACGAGCGGCTCACCCTCGCCACCAAGTTCAACGAGCACGTTACCCTTATTAGAACGCTCAGGCCCAAACCCCATATCGCGCAGGGTCTCCATCAGATAATCAGTCGCCGCACGGGTATAGCCCGTCGGCGAAGCAATAGAAGTCAGCGTCTTAAGCTGTCCCGCGATATAGGAGAGCGTCTCCTCTAGAGAAGCATCGATTACAGAAGCCATGTGCATCCTTCCAAGCAAAACTAAGACCGAGTCCCGATTTTAACCGTTCTGCACGCGCAAGGCTCTGGGAGCCGAGCCACCTCCAGACGTCCTCGCGCCGATTTTGCGCACGAGCACGGCTTACGATCCCAATCTTGCATAAATCCTATCGGTATCTGCATAGAAATGAGGAATCTTTTTGCTTCGTCTCAGGGTACCCCACCTTGGGCCGTGCAAAAAACGGAGTATTCAGCATCGTGGGCCCCAACGACCCCATCGCGAACGACAAAACGACGCGGTTACAGCAGTGTTGCGGGTCGTCGCAAAGCAGAAACTCAGTAACAACCCCCTCCACTCATCGATAGCCCACCCGCAATGGCTGTCGATGGGCGCCTGCGGGCCACTACGGGCCATTCAAAACGTTATGCATTTTTAAGAGCTTGCTGAATACTCCCAAAAATGCACGCTGGGAAGTGCACCACCTATCCGTAGCGGGCAGTACACCTTGGTTTTGCCCGTCTCAGGGCATCGACGCAGCACAAAAAGCCCCGCCATGCGTAGCACGGCGGGGCCAGCGGCAAGTCAAAAGACCATACGCCTACGGGCGAAGGACCACCAAACTGGGTTAGGCAACCGGGCAGATCTTCTTGAAGAGCTCGATGACGTCGTCGAGCGTCGCCTCGCGCGGGTTACCCGGGAAACAAGCGTCGGCCATGGCGTCCTTGGCCAGGACCTCGATCTCGTCAGCCTTCATGGCCTCGCAGACGTGCGGGATATTCACGTCGGCGGAAAGCTGCTTGACGGCGGCGATAGCGGCGTCGGCAGCCTCGGCGGTGCTCATGCCCGTGGTGTCAACGCCCATGGCGACGGCAACCTTGGCCAGGCGCTCAGCGCAAACCGGCTTGTTGAACTCCATGGCGATCGGCAGCAGCATGGCGCAAGCGACGCCGTGCGGGGTGTCGTAGTGAGCGGACAGGGTGTGAGCCATTGCGTGGTCGATGCCCAGGCCAACGTTGGAGAAGCCCATGCCGGCGACATACTGGCCAAGGGCCATGCCCTCGCGGCCGGAGCCGGGCTGGCCGGACTTGGCCTCGGCGACGGAGTCACGCAGGTTCTCGCTGATCAGCTTAATAGCCTCAAAGTGGAACATGTCAGAGAGCTCCCAAGCACCCTTGGTGGTGTAGCCCTCGATGGCGTGGGTCAGAGCGTCCATACCAGTGGAAGCGGTCAGGCCGGCGGGCATGGAAGCCATCATGTCAGGATCGACGACGGCAACCTCGGGGGCGTCGTTGGTGTCGACGCACACGAACTTGCGGACCTTCTCGGGGTCGGTGATGACGTAGTTGATGGTCACCTCGGCGGCGGTACCGGCGGTCGTCGGCACGGCGATGGTGAACACGGCGTGGTTCTTAGTGGGAGCAACGCCCTCGAGGCTGCGGACATCGGCGAACTCGGGGTTGTTGATGATGATGCCGATGGCCTTGGCGGTGTCCATGGAGGAGCCGCCACCGATGGTCACGATAGCGTCAGCCTCGGCGGCCTTGAAGGCCTCGACGCCGTCCTTGACGTTCTGAATCGTGGGGTTGGGCTTGATCTCGGAGTAGAGGCTCCAAGCGATGCCGGCGGCGTCGAGCTCGTCGGTCACCTTAGCGGTAACGCCAAACTTGACCAGATCGGGGTCGGAGCAGACGAAGATCTTCTTGTAGCCGCGACGCTGGAGCTCGCCGGGGATCTCCTTGATGGCGCCGGAACCATGATAAGAGATGGTATTGAGAACGAAACGATTAGCCATTGATAGCCTCCCATCGTGTGCGGGGCATCCATTACGCCCCACGCTATGAGTCCCATCCTAACGCTTTTGAAACAAAAAACGCGTGAGAACGTCAAACTATTTAAAGCGTTTCAACAGACGATGAAAAATATTGCGGCAAAGGGACAGCCCCTTTGCCGCATTCGGTTACTTTCGGCAGCCCTCTTTCCAAGCCTCGGCCGCAACCTTCCAGCGTAAGCGCAAGTCGCGCTCGCGGTCGATGAACATGATGGCAAACGCGACAAACAGCAGCAAGCTCGCCACGACGATGGCGTGCAGGCCCATGCGCTCAATACACCAGTTGCCCAACACGGCGCCAAACACAAAGGTAAAGATCACGCCAAAGTACAGCAGGCCGTTTTCCAAAAAGCCGCGCCTGTGGGTGATGATGTAATCGTCCACGTTTTGCAGCGCGTTGCGCAAGTTGCCGATGCACATGGTCGTAGCGATGCCGTGACCGTGGATCTTGCGGAAGCTCTCTACCTGCATACCGCAGGCAAACGAAGTGAGGCAGTTGGCGAGCAGATTGAAATTGCCGCCCGGGATAAAGCTCACGCCCAGCAAGATGACAGCTTCAAAGAACACCGTTACCTGGCGCCAGTGAATCACGCTGCCAAACCGCTCATGCACCAGGTCGGCAAGCATAATGCCCACGGCAAACGACACCACGGGGAAGAAATAGCGTCCCGCAAGTGCCCAGTTGCCCTCCGAGATGCTCACGCCCACGAGCAGGATGTTGCCTGTCTGCGCGTTGGCGAAAACATGATCGCGCCCAATGTACGAATAGACGTCCATAAAGCCACCGGCGAGCGCCAAGATAATGCCCAGCTCGATGGACTCCGATATCTGTTTGGCACGCTGCATCGTCGTGCATCCTCCTTGTTGACGACTCTCTCGTGCGTTGGCGGAAACAGAGCCGCCGTTCATACTGTAACCCATTGACAACATGGCGTGCGCGCGAGACGACCCCTTCGACACGGGGATACACAGTCTGGAAACAAACGGTGGGCGCGGCGACGCTCCCACTCACTAGTCCATGTACTCCCCCAGTCTTTTTAGCCCCGTCCCAAAAAGACTGGTTACAATTACGTGCAGCATACAGACACCGGGAGGGATCGTGGCAAAAAAGCCTCAGCACGCTCAGAACAACCAGCGCAGTCAGCAGGGCAAACAGGGCCAGCAGCAAAAGCGCGGCGGCAAGGAGCAGGCCACGGTCGCCCGCACCAAGCATTCCCAAGCGACGCCCGCCCGCCCCTGGCGCCCGGGCCGCGATAAATTCCTCCCCGTCAGCCGCGCCGACATGGATGCGCGCGGCTGGGACCAGTGCGACTTTGTCTACATCTGCGGCGACGCCTACGTGGACCATCCCAGCTTTGGCATGGCCATCGTCAGCCGCGTACTCGACGCGCACGGCTACAAGGTGGGCATCATCTGCCAGCCCGACTGGACCGACCCCGCCAGCATTACCGCGCTCGGCGAGCCTCGCCTAGGCTTTCTCGTCAGCGCCGGCAACATGGACTCCATGGTCAACCACTATTCGGTGACCAAGCACCGCCGCCACACTGACGCCTATACCCCCGGTGGCGAGGAGGGGCGCCGTCCCAATCGCGCCGTCACGGTCTACGGCAACCTCATCCGCCAGACGTTTAAGGACGCCCCCATCATTATCGGTGGCATCGAGGCAAGCCTGCGCCGCCTGGCCCACTACGACTACTGGCAGGACAAGCTTAAGCGTTCGGTACTGCTCGACTCGGGCGCCGACATTCTCATCTACGGCATGGGCGAGCACGCGATTGTCGAGATCGCCGACGCGCTCGACGCGGGGCTACCCGTCGACCAGATCACCTATATCAACGGTACCGTCTACCGCACGAGCTCGCTCGACGAGGTCTACGACTACGACCTGCTACCCAGCTGGGACGACCTTGCTGCCGACAAGCTCAACTACGCACGCAGCTTTAACGTGCAGCAGCAGAATATGGACCCCATCACCGGACATCGCCTGGTAGAGCCCTACCCCAACAGCATCTATGTGGTGCAGAACCCGCCATCGGCGACGCTCACCACCGACGAGATGGACGAGGTAGCCGAGCTCCCCTACGCACGCGACTGGCATCCCGACTACGACGCGGCAGGCGGCGTGCCGGCCTTTGCCGAGATTAAGTTTTCCATTAGCTCCAACCGCGGCTGCTTTGGCGAGTGCTCGTTTTGCGCCCTCACCTTCCACCAGGGCCGCGTGCTGCAGATGCGCAGCCACGACTCGATCGTGCGCGAGGCCGAGCTGCTCACGCGCGATCCCGAGTTTAAGGGCTACATCAACGACGTGGGCGGACCGACGGCTAACTTTAGCCGCCCGGCCTGCGACAAGCAGCTCAAGCACGGCGTGTGCAAGAACAAGCGCTGCCTGTGGCCGAGTGTGTGCAAGAACATGGTGGTCGACGAGAGCGGCTACACGCAGTTGCTGCGCGACCTGCGCCAGCTGCCGGGCGTCAAGAAGGTCTTCGTCCGCAGCGGCATCCGCTTTGACTACACCATGGCCGACGCCTCGGACGAGTTTTTGCGCGAGCTGCTGGAGCACCATGTCTCGGGCCAGCTGCGCGTAGCGCCCGAGCACGTGAGCGACGCGGTGCTGTCCGTGATGGGCAAGCCGAGCCGAGCTGTCTACGACGCATTCTGCCGTAAATTTGAACGCTTGAATCGCGAATACGGACTCAAGCAGTACGTGGTGCCGTATCTGATCTCGAGCCACCCCGGTTCAACCATGAAGGAAGCCGTGGACCTTGCCGAAGCCGTGCGCGACATGGGCTACATGCCCGAGCAGGTACAGGACTTCTACCCCACCCCGTCCACCATGTCGACCTGCATGTACTACACCGGTGTAGATCCGCGCACCATGCAGCCGATCTACGTGGCGCGCGACCCGCATGAGAAGGCCATGCAGCGCGCGCTCATCCAGTATCGCAAGCCCGAGAACTACAAGCTGGTGCGCGAGGCGCTAGAGAAGGCCGGGCGTCGTGATCTGATCGGCTATACCAAGCATTGCCTGATTCGCCCCGTGCCGCCACGCCCGGGCGAGACGTCTGCCGGCGGTGGGCATGGCACCGGCAAGAAGGGCGGCAAGGCCCACGGTGGCGCCGCCGGCAAGGGGCCCAAGGGCAGCAAGGGTCACGGCGGTATGTCCCGCGCGCAGAACACTGCCGGTCGCAATCGCGCGGCACAGGGGCGTCAGGGCGCCAACGGCGGCGGCAGGCGCAACTAAGGCAGCGGTGCCGTCGCTATGTCCGTCTCGCATGCGTGGCGCAGTGAGCGCATCGCCTCCACGAGGATGATGCCGGCGATGGCAACCGTGACCGCCACGTCGAGCGGCGTGTTCACAAACCAGAGCATCGTCATGAGATACGACCCGGCATTAAAGGCAAAGTGCAGCAGAATCGTGTAGCAGAGCTTTCCGGTGGTCACGAGTACCCAGCCAAAGATGAGGCCGGCGGCACCCGCATAGCAGCCCTGTACCCAATTCATGTGCATAAAGCCGAAGATTGCCGCCTGCAGCACGATTGCCGCGGCGACGCCCCAGGTACTCGGGGCCGCCCAGGGCACTATGGCGCCGTCTTGCGCGTTCGCGCGGCGCCGGCGTTTCCAGAGCGGACGGCACTGTGGGTTAAACGCACGCAGCGAAAACTCAAAGATGATGCCGCGTACCAGGAGCTCTTCGCAAAACGGCGCGCCGAGCACCGTGGTCAGGACGGCAAGAAGGCTGGTATCGCCCATGCCCGTTTCCTCGACGAGCTCGCTATAGCCTGCCGCGACCTCGGGCAGCAGCGACAGTACGCCGTCGCATAGGTAGCTAATGACCACCTGCATGGATAGGCCGATCACGACAACGCAGGCAATGCGCTTCCATGCCGCGCCTGCTCCCCCGCCGAGCGGGCGCTCGCCTTGCCGGCGCGCCATGAAGGAGCGGGGCCACAGATAGCGCCACCACAGCAGCGCCATCAAAAATGACGCCGTCTGAGCGGCAGCCTGGAACCATTGGATATCGAGATTGTCGATCGGATAGCCCGTCAGCACCGACACGGCATCGAGAACAGAAAACAGAACCATGCTCAGGGCAATATCGGCAGCAACAACACCAAAACAGGCAAGCGCCCAAATCATCGCATTGAGCATGCCAACCTCCTCAAAACCCGGCACTTAGGGACGTTCCTTATCTGCCGGCAGAAAAGGAACGTCCCCAAGTGCCGGCAGTTTGGGACAGTCATTG
>CALDBJ010000004.1 GCA_937937835.1 uncultured Collinsella sp. | reverse complement strand
CGAAAGCAAGTTCGGCGTCTCGATTGTCGTCAACAACGAATATGCATCCAAAAATAACCACGCATCGCTTATGTGCGTAAAAGAGCGGCTTGGCAACACCTATATTTGCTCAAGCGATGATTACCTTCTAAACAATCCGTTCGAAGCATACGTTTGGAAAGCATTTTATTCTGCTCAATATGCTGAAGGCGCCACCAAAGAATGGTGCATTCAAACCGGAGCAATGGACAGAATTACCAATGTTACGATTGGCGGTTCCGATGCTTGGTATATGCTCGGACATGTCTACTTTGATAAAGCCTTCTCGCTTGCATTTAAGCAGATTCTCGAAACGGAATATAACAAGCCCGAAACAACGGACAAGCTTTGGGAAGATCTATATATCGAGCACATCAAGGAGCTCGATATGGTTATCAAGAAGTATCCTGAGGGCGAGATCAACGAATTCGATTCTCTTGATGAGCTGCGTGCCTTTGATCCGCATTTTATCGAAAACGTTGACTCCGATATTTTCGATAACATCGAGCAAGTGCTCGGCTGCTCCAAATCAGAGATTCACGACGTTTATCCCCTTAAACAAGGTCTTACGAATCTATCGTGCCACTTTAGAACCAATGACGGAGAGTACGTTTACCGCCATCCGGGAGTCGGGACCGAACTGCTTATTAACAGAAATGGAGAAGTAGCCGCACTTAAAAAGGCCAAGGAGCTCGGCCTTGACGACACGTTCATTCATGAGGACCCAAAGCGTGGTTGGAAAATTTCGAAGTTTGTACCCAACGCAAAGCAGCCTGATCCGCATGATGCTGCCCAAATGAATCGAATGATGCAGATGTGTCGTTCGCTTCACGAGAGTGGTGCAAATGTTGAAACCGAATTTGACTTCTACCTCGAAGCGAAGCGCTACGAATCACTTCTTCTGGAAAAAGGTCCCATCGACATTCCAGGCTACAGGGAAATGTCCGCCGAAATCGATGAATTGGAGCACTTTGTACAGGCCGATAATGCACCAAAATGCCTTTGCCACAATGACTTCTTTTACCTCAATTTCCTTATCGATGAGAACGACAAGTACTATCTCATTGACTGGGAATATGCTGGCATGAGCGATTACGCAAACGATTTTGGAACATGCAGTGTCTGCTGCGAGCTTTCCGAAGATGAAGTCGACCGCGCGCTTGATGCATATTTTGGGCGCAAGGCAACAAACAACGAAATTGCGCATAACTATGCGCACATTGCCCTTGCAGGATGGTGCTGGTACCTCTGGTCTCTTCTGAAAGAAGCCGAAGGCGACTTCGTGGGCGAATGGCTCTATATCTACTTCAATTACGGTGCCAAATACCTCAAAAAGGCACTGGAGATCTATCGGAAAGGTGAGTAACGATGCGATTCGGCTTTTTTAGCGGTCTTCTTTGGGGCCTTGATACAGTAATTCTTGGAATCGGCTTGGCGCTTGCGCCCTATATTGGATCGGCGGAAGCGCTTGCATGCGCCTCCATTGCGGGATCCTTTCTCCATGATGCCTTCTGTGCAATTTGGCTCTTTGGCTACATGGGAGTCCGAGGCAGACTAAAAGACACGCTCGCTGCACTTAAAACTCGTTCGGGCAAGGTCGTCATCGCCGGCGCCCTACTCGGTGGACCTATCGGAATGACCGGCTACGTATTGGCAATTAATAACATCGGAGCTGCCTACACGGCAATCATCTCCGCCTTCTATCCCGCAGTCGGAGCATTCCTTTCCTTCGTACTGCTGAAGGAGAAAATGGGCAAAGGCCAGATTCTTTCCCTTCTCGTTGCTCTTTGCGGTGTAATGACGATGGGCTATCTATCGGCCGGATCGAGCGAGATTGCAAATGCCCCCCTCGGCTTACTCGGTGCAGTGCTTGCCGTTATTGGATGGGGATCCGAAGCGGTGCTGTGCGCATGGGGAATGAAAGATGATGCCGTTGATGACGAAACAGCTTTGCAAATCCGCGAAACTACAAGTGCGCTTGTTTATGGAGCGCTCGTACTCCCCCTCTTCGGAGCATGGCATTTCACGTTGGGCGCTATCCCAAGCATGCCCACATTGATTATTGCACTCGCCGGACTCGCAGGAACTGCATCCTATCTGTTCTATTACAAGGGCATTGCGGCAATCGGAGCAGCGCGTGCGATGGCTCTGAATATCTCCTATTCGGCATGGTCAGTGGTCTTTGGCCTGATCTTGCTTGGAACAATTCCCGACATGGCATCCGTAATCTGCTGCGTTGTAATTGTATGCGGAACAGTTTTGGCAGCCAGTAACTGGGACGAACTATTTGGACGTAAGAAGACGGCGTAGCTAGATTAACAATGTAGCAAAAGGGGAGAGCTCGTCGAGCTCTCCCCTTTTAGCATCATGGCTATTCAATTACCACGGCCTGGCTATCCATCTGTTGCCACGTGCCGAAGAACACTTGGGCATTTCGCGTAACATTGCCGTTAATCGAATCCGAAAGATAGACAATTCCCTGCTCGTCATCATAGCCTTTAAGGACTACGGCATGATTACCGCCCCACAGACCATAGGAATGCCCGTTATACCAACGCGCAGCATAACGGCCTCCTGGCCAACTTCCCCATTCGGTATTCCACATCTCAACAGGTTGACCACAGGTCAGCCTGTTCTTAATGGAAGAAATTGACGAGAAAGAGACGTCTTTTGCCTGCTTGCCACTTCCAGCAGCACGCAGAAAGTTATTACCAGCAATAGTAATCGCAGGTGCGACGCATCCCATGAGACCCCCGCTGCTACGCCTTGGATTGCCATCAAAAGCGGTAACAAAATTGCCATTACTTCCCTTGGGCAAATAGTAATCCGCAATAATCGTCTTACCTAAACCGAAACCATAGTAGTTAAGCAAGTTTGTAAGGGCAACCGACTCACAGCCAGTAGGAAGTTCCGGGTACTGCGAATAGCACGGGACATCGACCCAAGCGCCAACCATTGCGCCGGATGAACTGAACTTGTAGTCAGTAGAGCCGATCCAATACCAACCGTTGCTCAACATTACTCCCCCACGTGCGGCATCAAGGTAATACCATGTGCCCCCACGGGAAAGCCATCCCGTTTTCATTATGCCAGAAGCGGAATCTAGCCAGTACCAGTTACCGCCATCGTTAAGCCAGCCGGTCGCCATTCGACCATCCGGGTTAAAGTAATACCAAGACCCAGCAATTTGCTGCCATCCAGTCAGAATTACCCCATTAGCAGAACAATAATATCGAGAACCCTGACTCTCAATCCAGCCCGTTCTGGCATTACCGTCATCGTCAATCAGCTGGATTCCCGAATCGGTCATTATGCCTTTAAGGTCAATTGCGCCGCTGGATGACGAATGATACATCCAAGACCCATCACCGTTTGACCAGCAATTAGCCATCATCTTGCCGGTACTATTAAATATGTATTCACATGATCCGATAGTTTGAACGCCCGTGGTCATGGCATGCGTCGAGGGGTCGAGCCAGTACCATGCACCGCTTAGGCTGAGCCATCCGGAGGCGAGGGCACCGGAGCCCGTCGCGTAGTACCAGGTCCCGCCGTCGAGCACCCATCCGGTCGCCATCGCGCCGGAGGCGCTGAACCAGTACGCAGAGTCGTTGCACACGTGAAGGCCCGTCACCATGGCGCCGCCCGCGTCGGGGTCGAGCCAGTACCAGGAGCCGCCGGTGTAAAGCCAGCCGGTCGAGGCGATGCCGTTCGCGAACCAGTACCAGGAGCCGTCGACGAGGCCCCAGCCGTTAAGGGGGCCGCAGCTGCCGAAGTAGCGGCGGACGCCCTGCGCGTCCGTCTGGTAGCCCGTCAGCATGGCCCCCGTCCGGGCGTCGAAGCAGTAGGGCACGCCGCCGACGGATACGGGGCCGCGCGCCAGCGCGCCGGATCCCGTCGCGTAGTACCAGGTACCGCCGTCGAGGAGCCATCCGGTAGCCATCGCGCCGGACGCATTAAACCAGTACAGTGAGCCGTTGCACTCGTGAAAGCCGGTAGCCATGGCGTGCGTCGAGGGGTCAAGCCAGTACCACGTACCGTTTAGGTTGAGCCAGCCGGAGGCGAGGGCGCCGGAGCCCGTCGCGTAGTACCAGGTGCCGCCGTCGAGCACCCACCCGGTCGCCATCGCGCCGGAGGCGTCAAACCAGTACGCGGAGCCATTGCACTCATGGAGCCCGATGGCCATGGCATGCGTCGAGGGGTCGAGCCAGTACCAGGCCCCATTGGTATAGAGCCAGCCAGAATGCAGCGAGACCGGATTAACTGAATCCACATAGAACCAGTTACCGTCAAACGAATTCCAACCCTGATTCCATTTAACGGATTCTTGAGCAGACCCATCATTGATTGAATCGGAAGAATTAAGAGTCGAGGAGACGGATTGCTGCTCAAAATCAGTAGGGATGGAGGAGCTTATGGATTCTGCGTTCGCGATATCAACCACACCGGGCCCAGCGAGCAGTAGAGTTGAAAGAATGATTAGGATTAATGTTATTCGCTTTTTCCTTGCCATGTCAGCCCCCAGTAGTAACCAATTTTTACATAAACATAGTCTACAAATGGATAGCTAAGAGCAATATGTAATTAGAAAAAAGCAATTAAAGAAGAGTTGCTAGCCGAGCCAAGCACCATTACTAGCAAAAGAGTATTGTGCCCCGTCGATCTGCTGAACACCAGTAACCATAGCGTGCGCCGAGGGATCGAGCCAGTACCAGGCGCCGCCGACATATGCCCAGCCGGAGGCCAGCGCGCCGGAGCCCGTCGCGTAGTACCAGGTTCCGCCGTCGAGGACCCATCCGGTCGCCATCGAGCCGGAGCCGTTGAACCAGTACATGGAGCCGTTGCACCCATGGAGCCCGGTGGCCATGACGTGCGTCGAGGGATCGAGCCAGTACCACGTACCGTTTAGGTTGAGCCAGCCGGAGGCGAGGGCACCGGAGCCAGTCGCGTAGTACCAGGTCCCGCCGTCGAGGACCCACCCGGTCGCCATGGCGCCGGAGGAGTTGAACCAGTATGCGGAGCCGTTGCATGCGTGAAGGCCCGTCACCATGGCGCCGCCCGCGTCGGGGTCGAGCCAGTACCAGGAGCCGCCGGTGTAAAGCCAGCCGGTCGAGGCGATGCCGTTCGCGAACCAGTACCAGGAGCCGTCGACGAGGCCCCAGCCGTTAAGGGGGCCGCAGCTGCCGAAGTAGCGGCGGACGCCCTGCGCGTCCGTCTGGTAGCCCGTCAGCATGGCCCCCGTCCGGGCGTCGAAGCAGTAGGGCACGCCGCCGACGGATACGGGGCCGCGCGCCAGCACGCCAGAGCCAGTCGCGTAGTACCAGGTCCCGCCGTCGAGGACCCACCCGGTCGCCATGGCGCCGGACGAATTAAACCAGTACAGGGAGCCGTTGCACTCGTGAAGGCCGGTTGCCATGGCACCGCCCGCGTCGGGCTCGAGCCAGTACCACGTGCCGCTCTGAAACAACCATCCGGCATACGCCTTGCCGTTGGAGGCTGCATAATACCAGGTGCTGTCAATTAGTTGCCAATGATAAAGGGAGACATCAACATACGCGTAGTTCATATCAACGTTGCCGTTGATTCCAGGGACTTTTCCGTTGCTCTTATACTGCCAAAAACTGTAATTGCCGGTATAGTCACATTGCGAGTTATATTGAGCAATCCAATGATCCCAAGAGCTACTCTTAAATACAGAGTCAGTCAAAATGTTGTTAAACCAATTTAAATTTGCATAAATACCAGGCTCATATCCTGCGGCAGAAATCCTATTACAAAAAACCTGCGCCCTCGATGCAATTCCGGTTTGACGTCCATTTGCAATTATCGAGTTATCCTCAAGATCGTAATACACCGGCAATCTTGGATTATGTCCAGAAAGGCAATTGATCACCATTGATGCCTCATCGGCTGCCTGCTTATTATCAAAAGCATATGAATAGATATAGACGCCGTAGGGAATTCCGAGTCGCTCGCACTCAGAAATATTTCGATTAAATTGATAGTCAACTCGACCGCCCCAAGATGGAGCGCCAAATCCAACACGCAGAATAGCGAAATCGATACCAGAAGCCTTAACAGCATTCCAGTCAATACGTCCTTGATGCTCACTGACATCGATGCCCTGCGCCGTAGCCCCATCGGGAAGAATGTCCATGGACAATAAGGCTATTCCATCTTCTTCGGAAGAAGCATCCTCTGCGACCAATTGCCCATCCTCATAACGCCAGGAATTCTCAACTAGGGACCGCGCAGCTTCCGCGTTCGAGGGAAAAACAAACACAGAAATGGGCGCAAGGACCATCAGCACCAACAATGCCGAAAATAACTTAAGATGTTTGCTCATGTAAACCTCGTCATTCGTTCTTGTTTGCGTTTAGCTTACAGCATGGCTGTGAAAGATTTCCGAACATCCAACTGGACAAGATGCCATCTAGGACGACAAATAACTGCACGCAATACCACAATGTAAACAAGAACTTCCCAGCAGGGTGAAACCAAGGACTCCTAGTCCCTACTCTTAGCCCCAAAGAATGCCGACATCAGTTAGCTTTCAAACCAGATGTCAAAAAGGTAGGGGACCCAGAGAGTCCCCTACAACGCGGAATTCTAACGAATCAAGATTACTTTCGATGGGCCCAAAGCAGTCAAACCGGAGATGCGATTTCCATAACCATCACTATGCCAGAACAAATTTTCGCTCGGCGAATTGCCCCAGAAAAAGCCAATGTGGCTATCGTCCGCATATGGGTTGTAAGGATTGAAGAACACAATGTCCCCCTTACGAGCCAAACCACTACGTAACAACTCATCAATAGAGTTGAAATAAGTCACGTTCGCACACGTATCGATAGCGTAGCCGTACCAACGATAAGCGTTTACGCAGCCGCCCCTTCCGGGACCTCCACTCCAAGGGGAATGGCTCTGCTCGGCGGCAATGGGAGCTAAATTCCCGCCCGCCTTCATATATGCATGCGATACAAATCCACCACAATTCATGCCCGTATAACCGTTCCAACGCGGATCACCCTTTGGGTACATGCACGTTTCCTGGCTGAGATGCGTGTCGTAGCGTGTTCCACGGTAATAGCCGTCGTTTTTGTGGCTCATAAGCCAATTGACCAAGCTGGACCTATTGACCCCCAAAACAGAACCAGACGTATTCAACCATGCACCACTTGCATTGAAGTAATAGTCAACGCCATCGATTTTCAGCCACCCGTTAGCAAACATGGCACCCGAAGGCTGGAGCCAGTACCACGTACCGCCGTCATTAAGCCATCCAGTTTTCATCTTGAATGTGGAAGGGTCCATCCAATACCACGCACCGTTGACATATTGCCAACCAGACTTAAGGACACCATTGGAAGATGCGTAATACCAAGTATTGCCACTTTCGTCAGAAGCGTCTTTCGACATAATCCAACCAGACGCCACGTTAACGACACCATTCGCATCCGCATAGAAAACCGCGTCTCCAATATGAATTGTACCTGGCAATGAAGACAAGTCGGCACGATCAGCGATTACGGGAGATCCATCAGATGAAGTAGGCAACGGCTCGCTCAGTGCTCCAGACGAATTCGCCCATGCTATACCATCGTTCAAGTTGATCCAGCACGAAGATGCCATTGCACCGGAATCATAAGAAAAATAGCGCTTGCTTCCTACCGCAAATTCACCAGTACGCATTGCGCCGGATACATCATCAAGGTAATACCAGGCGCTTCCGGACTTTATCCATCGCCCTCGTTGAATAGCTCCGTTTGATGCGGCGTAATACCAAGTACCATCAGCAAGTGCCCAGCCTGTTGCCATGGCACCTGAGCTCGTAAGGAAATAGGTGGACGAGCCCACTTGCACAAAGCCCGTGAGCATAATATGGCTTCCTGGATCCAGGTAATACCAAGAATTCCCTAGAAGTAACCAACCTCCATGCAGTAAGCCGTTGGAGTCAGCGTAATACCAGTTGTTGTCAATAAGTGCCCACTGGGAGGATAGCATGGCCCCTGAACTGTTAAAGATATAAGAGGTGCCATTGCATTCATTCAGCCCGGTGGCCATAGAACCGTCTGCAGGATCAAGCCAGTACCAACGACCCCCATCCGAGAGCCAGCCCTTTACCAGAGCGCCAGAGCCGGAAAAATTATGCCAGACAGAAGCATCAAGATGCCATCCGATAAGCATTGCACCAGAAGAAGAGAATCCATACGTGGCTCCCCCAATCTGCAGCATCGCATCGTGGACCATCTTGCCCTCATCATCCAGCCAATACCAGTTGCTGCCGTCTGAAAGCCAGCCTTTTACCATGGCGCCAGAACCGGAGAAATAACGCCAAGCAGAAGTGGAGCCCGTAGAATCTAGGTACCAGCCGACACGCATTGCGCCCGAAGAGGAGAAGGCATACGTCGCACCCCCGACTTGAACCAACCCATCCTGAGCCATTCGACCTTCGTCGTCGAACCAGTACCACCTACCGTTTATATGTCTCCAAGAAGAAACAGCGATTGTTCCGTCGGACAAGCCCCAACGCCAAAAACCAGCCCCTTCTTCGGGTGATATCCACCCCTGATGCCAAATAATTTGATTCGAAACCTCGG
>CALDBJ010000003.1 GCA_937937835.1 uncultured Collinsella sp. | reverse complement strand
TTTCGTAGATTCCGCACGAGCCGGAAAGCACTTAATGTGCTTTCCGAGCGAGCCCAGGACCTGACCGAACGAAAAACTTACCCGCCTCGCCCGGCCAGGTCCGACGAGCCACGTTAACGAGCCGCCAAGATGGCGTCGATGAGCGTCAGTACGCCCCCGTCGTTGTTGCTCGGAATGCGCCACTTGGCGTGCGCGTTCATGTGCTCCTCGGCATTGTCCACGATAAAGCTGTGACCGACGCGCTCCAGCATGGGGATGTCGTTGTAGGTGTCGCCCACGGCGGCAGCATCGGCAATATCGATGCCCAGGTGCTCGCACAGGTGAGCGACGCCGGCGCCCTTGTCGACGCCCAGGTTCATAAAGTCGATCCACTCGCGCCCAGCGTTGGTGACGTAGAGTTTGTCCGAGAACTCGGGGCTATAGGTCTCGCGGAAAGCGGGCTCGGCGTCGTAGCCGGGGAAGAAGACCGAAATCTTGTTGGACTCGAAATCAATGCCCTCAAAGCTGTCTACGTAGTTGATTGTGTTGTAGTAGACGCTGATCTCGTCGTGGTATTGATGGTCGCGGGCAAGCACGTAGAACTCGTCGAAGCAGCACAGGACGGGGACAGCGCGAGGATCCTCCGAGGCACGGTTCAAGACCTGCTGATACAGCTCCACGTCAATATTGCTTTTATAGATATAGCTGCCGCGATAGATCACGCAAGCTCCGTTGTCGGGACAAAAGGCGAGGCGGTTCTTGATGCCCTCGAACATCTCCTCGAGCTTGGGGGCGGGACGTCCGCTGGCGGGGCAGAATACGATGCCGGCGTCGGCGAGCTTGTCCAGGCGCTCATCAAGACCCTGGGGCAGCACACGCTCGTCGGTCAGCAGCGTCTTGTCCATATCGACGGCGAGAATCTTAATGTTGCCGATGTTGGCGTCCGATTCGTAAGTTTGCATAAAAGCGAGCCTTTCGTTTCGAGATTGTTTCAGACGTTATAACCATCAACTCGTAGTCGAGCGTATTTTCGCAGGAACGGAGCGTGTTTGCACCACGCTTCACAAAGTAATGAAAAAACTTTTCAGAAATTTGAATTTGTCGCTTGTGCTGCGGGCACTTTAGCGTAATATAGCGACCATCGAAAACGGAGACGGAAAAACAACCGCTTACCGAGTAAAAGGTACCGTTTACGATATTTGAATTGCGCCCGGCGATACGTGAAAGGAGAGGCAGATGCAGTTCGTAAAGATCATCACCACTGCAGACAATGCCATCCGACGCCAGCGCGCAATTTCCCGACGACGATAACAATCGTCTCTGTCCGCATGGGGCGAATTGCCTCAACAGAGTCATTTTGAGGTCGTTGGGTTTTAGCACGACATTGCTGCATGTTTCTAGGGCATGTATGTGCTGATTTTTGCCATTTAACCTGATATTGCACGGTATATGACCTTGAAATGACTTGCAACTGACCGATGTTCTAACTAGCTACCAAGGGCGAAAGGAAACAGCCATGAGCAAGGAAAAAGTCGTTCTCGCATATTCCGGTGGTCTTGATACATCCGTATGTGTCAAATGGCTCCAGGACGAGAAGAATCTCGATGTCGTTTGCGTCTGCGGCAACGTGGGCCAGGAAGAGACCGGACTGGATGCCAAGAAGCAGAAGGCGCTCGACCTGGGCGTTCTCGATTGCCAGGTGCTCGACCTGCGCGACGAGTTCTCCGATGAGTTCCTGACCAAAGCCATCGCAGCAAACTCCATGTACGAGAACAAGTATCCGCTGCTCTCCGCCCTGTCTCGCCCGCTGCTTGCCAAGAAGCTTGTTGAGGTCGCCCACGAGTTTGGCGCGACCTACGTCGCCCACGGCTGCACCGGCAAGGGCAACGACCAGGTTCGTTTTGAGGCTGCCGTCAAGGCCCTCGACCCTGAGCTCAAGGTTATCGCCCCGGTGCGCGAGTGGGATCTGAAGTGCCGTCCCGACGAGGTCGCCTATGCCCACGCCCACAACGTGCCGGTTCCCGAGGGTGCCAACGATAACCCCTACTCCATCGACGACAACCTGTGGGGTCGCGCCATCGAGTGCGGTCACCTGGAGGACCCTTGGAATGAGCCGCTCGATGACGCTTGGGTTATGACCAAGAACCCCGAGGACACGCCTGACGCCCCGACCTATACCGAGATCGAGTTTGAGGCCGGCAAGCCTGTCGCCGTCGACGGCAAGAAGATGAAGCTCTCCGAGATCGTCATCGCCCTCAACAAGATTTCGGGCGACAACGGCTTTGGCCGTCTTGACCTGGTCGAGGATCGTCTGGTGGGCCTCAAGAGCCGCGAGTGCTATGAGGTTCCCGGCGCCCTGACGCTCATCACCGCCCACAAGGCGCTCGAGGACATCTGCGTCGAGGGCGACCTGCTCAAGACCAAGATCAAGCTCGAGCAGGATTGGGCCACCGCCGTGTACAACGGCCAGTGGTACAGCCCGCTCAAGAACGCGCTCGACGCCTTTATGGCCGATACCCAGAAGTTCGTGACCGGCACTGTCCGTCTGAAGTTCTTTAAGGGCAACTGCCATGTCGTCGGCCGCAAGAGTCCCTTCAGCCTCTACGACTACGGCCTGGCTACCTACGACCGCGACACCACGTTTGACGAGAAGGCCAGCGCCGGCTTTATCGAGATCGATACGCTGTCGCTCAAGACGTGGGCAAAGGTCCAGGGCCCCAGCTCTGCTGCCGCCCAGGCCTAGCGCCTCCTTCCCTTGGTATCCGCGCGGCCCATCCGCGTGATACATAACGGGCGCACGGGGTCCCTACCTTTCGTTATGCTTGCTGACACTTCTTAACATCGGTGGCCCCTACGTTCCGCCCGCATATATGATGCCGCGACTGTGGCTGAGTCCGAGCCCCGCCGGGGTTGTCCGGCGGGGCTCCTTCTATCAATTTGGCGGCTCTGCGCCTATATATGAGGAGTATCCATTATGTTCAATGCTATCGCGCATGCTTTACTTGCCCTCGCGCCCGAGTTCGATGCTGCAAGGGTCGAGGACGTCCCTATGAGCCTGAAGGCCTGGATCGATGGTTCGCAGGGCAACATCCGGAGGGAGACGTTGGGCGCCAAGTGCATGGCGCGTCACTTCTTTGCAAATTAGCTACATGGCACCGCACACGGTGGGGAATGTGTAAAACTAGCGGTTGAAAAATCGCTTTAGCGATATGGCGCATTGCTTTGGGCGCTTGTTTTGGTATTTGGAGAAAGGAGACGGTTTCATGGCTCTTTGGGGCGGTCGTTTTGAGGCGGGCGTGGCCGAGGTCACGCAGGAGTTCGGCGCGTCGCTGCCGGTCGACAAACATCTCTATAAGCAGGATATCGCCGGCTCTAAGGCGCATGCCAAGATGTTGGCCGCCCAGGGCATCATCAGTGCCGAGGACGAGCAGGCGATTGCCAAGGGCCTTACCGGAATCGAACAGGATATCGATGCCGGCAACTTCACCTTCGATATCAACGATGAGGACATTCATATGTCCATCGAGAGCGAGCTGACGCGTCGCATCGGCGAGGCCGGTAAGCGCTTGCATACTGGGCGTTCGCGCAACGACCAGGTGGCGACCGATACGCGACTGGGCGTCAAGGCGCTGGCCAAGGAGCTCATGGAGGCCAATCTTGAGCTGCGCCATGTGCTGGTGGATGCGGCTAAGAAGTACGACAAGGTGATTTTGCCGGGCTACACACACATGCAGCACGCTCAGCCCGTGCTGCTGTCGCATCATCTGCTGGCGTATTCCTGGATGTTCGCGCGCGACTTTACGCGCCTGAAGGCCGCCTTTGATGCCGCCGACAACTGCCCACTGGGTGCTGCCGCGCTTGCTGGTACGAGCTATCCGCTCGATCGCCAGATGACGGCTGCCGAACTTGGCTTTGCGGGCGTGATTCCCAACTCGCTCGATGCGGTTTCCGACCGTGATTTCCTGCTCGATCTGCATTACGCCGGCTCCGTCATGGCCATGCACCTGTCGCGTCTTTCCGAGGAGATCGTGCTGTGGTCGAGCTCCGAATTTGGCTTTATCACGCTTTCAGACTCCTACTCCACCGGCTCGTCTATCATGCCGCAGAAGAAGAATCCCGACTTTGCCGAGCTTATTCGCGGCAAGAGCGGCCGTGTGTATGGCAACCTGGTGCAGCTGCTCGTGACCATGAAGGGCCTGCCGCTTGCTTATAACAAGGATTTGCAGGAGGACAAGGAGGGCGCGCTCGATACCGCCCATACACTCATGCAGTGCCTGTCGGTTATGGCCGGTATGATTTCGACTTGGGCCGTCAACGAGGATGCCATGGCGCGCGAGTGCGGCGTGGGTCACCTTGCCGCCACCGATGTTGCCGATTACCTGGCTAAGCGTGGTCTGCCGTTCCGCGAGGCTCATGCCGTGGTGGGGCATCTGGTTCTGATGTGTGAGAAGCGCGGCTGCAATCTTGAGGACCTGCCGTTTGAGGTGTTCCAGGAGGCAAGCCCGCTCTTTGAGCGCGACATTACCGAGGCGCTCGACATCCCGTCGATTGTCGCCGCGCGCACGACCGAGGGCGGCACCGCCCCTGCCGCCGTTGCCGTGCAGCTTGATCGCGCCGAGGCACAGCTCGTGGCTGACGAGGGTGTGTTTGGATCGCTGACCAAGGTCGTCGAGATGGGCCACGGGGTAAAGTAGGGATTTGGCTGAAGCCGTTTTGGCCATTTATTGATAAATCGTTTTCACTTTACGGGCGCCTGCTGATGTGGGCGCCCGTATTTTGTTGCTATGGGGGAGGGGCTTGTCGAGAACTTCTGTAGGACCTTTGGGCAGGTTGTGAAGGGGTTACGTTCGCGGGCGGCAACCGACCGCCTGCTCTGTTCGATGCGGTTGATGGGCGGTCGGATGGTACTCTAATCGGGCTTCGAAACAGAAGTGACACATATGGAGCGCTTTAATAAATTGCAACGTTTCAATAAACAGCTTTTTGTTTAACTGCAGCTAAAACTCTGTTACGATGCAGTCCAGGCGGGTGCCGGAATGGGACTTGGGCACGCGCGAACCTACTTGAAAGGCTACTTTTATGGCTATCGAGAAGACCTTCATCATGATTAAGCCCGACGCCGTGCGCGACCGCAAGATCGGCGAGATCGTTGCTCGCATTGAGCGCAGCGGCCTTGTCATCGAGCGCATGGAGATGACCACGCTCGAGCGCGCTACCGTCGAGGAGCACTACGCCCATCTGGCCGACAAGCCCTTCTTTGGCGGTCTCTGCGACTTTATGACGAGCGGTCCGGTCGTCAAGATGGTCGTTTCCGGTCTCTCCGCTGTTGCTAAGATGCGCACCCTCATGGGCGCTACCAACCCGCTTGAGGCTGCTCCTGGCACCATCCGCGGCGACTTTGCCGTCGATGTCAACGCCAACGTGATCCACGGCTCCGACTGCCTGGAGAACGCCGAGATTGAGATCAAGCGCTTCTTTGGCTAAACCAGCTTTGACTCCTTAAAGCTGTTAGCGTGTGGCTTGGGCGCCGCGGAACTCCATCCGCGGCGCCCTTTTATTCCAAAATCTATGCAGGGGCCCGCTCGGACATTTGTTCCGAGCGGGCCCCTGCTGTTAGCTTGTGGCACTGAATAGTTTAGGCTTCGTCGACGATCTTAAGGGCGCGCGTGTGATCGATCTCGTTGAGGAGGTTAACGCGACGCTCGTGACGACCACCCTCAAACTCGGCGTCGAGCCACTCGTCGACGATCATCTTGGCGAGCTCGGAGCCCACGACGCGGGCGCCAAAAGCGAGCACGTTGGTATTGTTGTGCATGCGGGAGAGCTTGGCGCTGAAGGGCTCGGAGCACACGACGGCGCGTACGCCCTCGACCTTGTTGGCAGCCAGGCTAATCCCGACGCCGGTGCCGCAGATCAGGATGCCCAGATCGACGTCGCCGTTGGCAACGGCCTTACCCACCTTGTAGCCGGCGATGGGGTAGTCAAAGCTCTCGGAGGTGTCGGTGCCAAAGTTCACGACCTCGCAGCCGCGCTCCTTCAGGTGCTCGGAGATGATGTTCTTGAGCTCGACGGCGGCGTGGTCGTTACCGATACCGATCTTCATGGATAGTTCCTCTCTGGTCTGTGCGGCGAGATTGCTAAAGGTTTTACCGCGTTCGACTGCATGATAGCGCGACTTTTGTGTAAACGCTTGGGCGTTTTTTGGTCAAACGCTTTAGCATGCAACAAGACCGGTTTCTCATGAATGAATGCCGTCAGTTTGCGCCTGAATGCCGTCTACCGGAACCCGGGTTGCGGTTTTTGATGCATTGTTATCAAATAAAAGAGCTAATTATTATTGAGAGCCCAGCCCGTTATACAAGTAGGAGATACCTATGCCTGCCGATTCCCTTCGTGATGCCGCGTTTTGCGATGTTTTGAACCGCGAGCTTGTCTGCGCGCTCGGCTGTACCGAGCCCATTGCCGTTGCCTATGCAGCGGCGCTGGCGAGCCAGACGCTCGGTTGCGAGCCCGATCATATGGATGTTGCCTGCTCGGGCAACATCATCAAGAACGTCAAGAGCGTGACCGTGCCCAACTCGGGCGGTATGCACGGTATTGAGGCCGCGGCCGTGCTGGGTGCCGTGGGCGGCGACGCTAAGAGCGCGCTCGAGGTGCTCGAGAGCGTTAACGATGAAGACCGCGCTCGCGTGGCCGAGCTCCTCGCCGACGCCGGCTACTGCGATGTGTCGCTTGTCGAAGGTGTGCCCAACCTCTACATCAAGGTGACTGCGACGGCCGGGGGCCATACCGCGGTCGTCGAGATTACCGATCACCACACTAATGTCACGTGGCATACGCTCGATGGTATTCCGGTATGCGGCAAGTCGGCGGGGGAGTGTGCCGCCTGCGCCGAGCGCGTGGTGGCCGAGCGTGCGGCAGATAGCGCCGACACGCCCATGTCGATTGAGACCATCATCGACTTTATCGAGGACGGTGACATTGAGGACGCCCGCGCTGCCGTTGAGCGTCAGATTGAGCTGAATGGCGCAATCAGTGCCGAGGGCCTTGCGCACGCTTGGGGCGCCGAGGTGGGTCGTACGCTGCTGGGTGCTCGTGCCGATGACGTCGCCTGCCGTGCCCGTGCCCGTGCGGCCGCCGGGTCCGACGCCCGCATGAACGGCTGCGCGCTGCCGGTCGCCATTGTGTGCGGCTCGGGCAATCAGGGCATTACCTGCGCATTGCCCGTCATGGAGTATGCCGAGTACCTGCGTTGCGACCACGAGCGTCTGGTGCGCGCCGTGATGCTGTCCGATCTTATCGCCGTGCATATCAAGAGCTATATTGGTGCTCTCTCGGCGTTTTGCGGTGCTATTTGCGCTGCGTGCGGCGCCGGCGCTGCGATTACCTGGCTGTGCGGTGGCACGCGCGAACAGATTGGCGCGACGGTCTCGAATACGCTTGGCAACGTGGGCGGCATCGTGTGCGACGGCGCCAAGGCGAGCTGTGCCGCCAAGATCTCGGCTGCCGTTGATGCGGCGATTCTGGGCCACGATATGGCTATGCAGGGTCGCGGCTTCCGCGCCGGCGAGGGCCTGATCCAGGATACCGTTGAGCAGACAATCGCCAGCATGGGCTACGTGGGCCGTGTGGGTATGAAAGATACCGACGTCGAGATCCTCAACATCATGATCGGCAAGACTCGAGTCTGCTAGTTACGCGGTTTTACCAAACCGCGTAACCAGTCGACGCTGCAAGCCCGCCAGAGCGGCAATCTGCCTTTCAACTTCGGCGGCATG
>CALDBJ010000002.1 GCA_937937835.1 uncultured Collinsella sp. | reverse complement strand
GCCAGCGAACTCTTGCCCGAGCCAGAAAGACCGGTAATGACCACGAGTTGGTCACGCGGAATGGAAACATCGATATCATGGAGGTTGTGCTCACGAGCGCCGCGAATAACGATAGAAGAATCAGACATGGAAGCTCCTTGCCTCCTATTGCATCGAATCATACTGTCGATGAGTTTAGCGCACTCGACGCGCACAGATGTTCGTAATACAAGATTCGCAGACCTTTAGCTTTGCGTATCGGATGCTTTGTTTCTCGAAATGCCGTGGAAAGGTTACAGTAATCTACTACTGAACTTAATTTGCTGTAACAGAGGAACGTCCATGACCGAAGATATCCCCCTTGAAATCACTTCGAGCGACATGGCCAATCTGCCCATATTCATCGCCGTCCTTATCGTGGCCACCGTCGTCGTGCGCGTGTATTTTTCAATCAAACACAATGAAAAGCCGCCCATTGCCCGCGTCTTTTGGTGCGCGACGCTCCTCATCCCGCTCGGCATGGTAGCTGCATGGATTACGAATCAATTGCTCGTAAATGAGGACAATTCCCTATGGGTCCTTTCTTATTCGGCGCTCGGTGCTGCCGCCGTCATACTTCTTGTCGAGCCCTTGGTTTCGGGACTTATCGACCAAACCGATCTTGCGACGGGAACGGTTGCCTGTATTTGCCGTGACATCCTTGTCATCGCCGCTGTTTCAGCGCTCTCGTTCGTTTCACTCGAAATTGCCTGTAACGAAACGTTCTATCGCATTCCCGCCAACTCATTCGGGTTTTCCGTCGGGCTGCTCGCGACGGTTCTGCTCTCCCTTTATTTGCTGGGACAGCGTCATGGAGGCGTCATGGCCCTCGTGCCCGTCGCCTGTTGCATCCTTGGCATTGCCGAGCACTTCGTCATAACGTTTAAAGGCGAAGCCATCCTGCCAAGCGATATCTTGGCCCTTGGCACCGCAATGGAAGTGAGCGAGGGATACGAGTTTACCTTTACCGCCGGAATCGTAACCTCTCTCGCCCTGCTGGAGATTTCCCTGGGGCTTCTTTCGCTTATCCGACCGCGAAAGCTCCGTACGCCCACCCATGTCTTCCCCGCAATCGCCGCTAACCTCTGCGCTTTTCTGCTAGTGACCGTTGTGGGGCTCTCAGGCTTTTCCAGCATCGACTTGGAGCAGGCGCTGGATTTTGGATTTGACCGTTGGCAGCCCATCACCACATATACGTCTCAGGGTTTTATCACTTCGTTCACCGAAATGGTCAACGAGTTGCCCATTGAGAAGCCCGAAGGCTATACGCCCGATGAGGCGCAGAGCATCGAGCAGGAGCTCGCCGCCGCCTACGACAGCACGTATGGCTCGAGCGAGCAGCGCGCGGCTGCCGTTGCCCAGTTCAATGAAATCAAGCCGACGATTGTTGCCGTCATGAACGAGAGTTTTAGCGACCTTTCGTGCTTTGAGCAGCTCCAGGCGGCCGGGTACACCGGCCCCGCATTCTGCAACTCGCTTCCCGACACACTTGTTCGCGGCACCATGCTCGCTTCGGTCACCGGTGGCGGAACGGCAAACTCCGAATTCGAATTTTTGACCGGAGCGACAACGGCCTTTGTCGGATTAGGCAAGATCCCCTATCAGCTGTATCAGATGAATGGCGTCAACAGCCTGGCAAAGGACCTTAAAGAGCTTGGGTATACCGCTACCGCTATGCACCCGCAAAACCCCGTCAACTACCATCGAGATAAGATCTATCAGCAGCTGGGCTTTGGAGACTTTCTTTCAATCGGCGATTTCGAAGGTGCGCCCTGTTACCATGCCGGCGTATGCGACTACGCCACCTACGACAAGATACTCGACCTGCTTAGAACCGACGAAGCGCCGCAGTTCATCTTTGACGTCACGATGCAAAATCACGGCGGCTACGACTATGGCACCGTTCCCGCCGAAGAGCTGACAAACTATTGGGTCGAGGGAGCCAGCGAGGGCGCCAATAGCGCGCTCAACACCTATCTCACCTGCATCAACGCATCCGACCGGGACCTCGAGTACCTTATCAACGAGCTCCGCAATATCGGCAGACCGGTTGTTCTTGTCTTTTTTGGCGACCATCAGCCGAGCGCCGCAACGGCTCTCAACGACGAGCTATACCCTCAGGAAGATACGGCAGACCACGCTTTCCGTATCTATCAGTCGACCTATTTCGTCTGGGCTAACTATGAAATCGCCGGCAATACCGAGATCAACGTCTACGACACCGTCGGGGCAAACGAGATTGCAGCCATTACCCTTAATAAGATCGGCGCCCCGCTCACCAATTACCAAAAGGCCCTGCTTGCAACAAGGTCAGATGTGCCCACCATCAATGTCGCCGGCTATCTCGGTGCCGACGGGTTGCGCTACGACTTGGAATCTGAAGACAGCCCATACGCCTCGACGATCGACAAGCTGCAGCGCATGCAATACCTCGAGTTCGCCAGCAAAGTTCAGTAAGCCCGCCCATTCGCTTGGGCCCATCGCATTGCAAGCACGCTCGGCCCAAATGCATCGCAAATGACTCCCGCTCGCAAACGAGGGTACAATGACGCTCGTGTCACACCGCGGGGCCCCGGCCCCAACATATACAAAGGAGTCATACATGGGTTGCGAGCACGCACAGGCCGCCGGCGGACAAACGTCGCCGTCGCAATTTGAAGAGAACACGCTGTCCGAAGTCAAACGCGTCATCGCCGTGCTTTCCGGCAAGGGCGGTGTCGGCAAGTCGTTTGTCACCGGTGCCATCGCCACCGAGCTTGCCCGTCACGGCCACAAGGTCGGCGTCCTCGATGCCGACATCACCGGTCCCTCTATCCCCAAGATGTTCGGCATGAGCGGACGCCACGTCCATGCCCTTGGCAACCTCATGCTGCCCGAAATCTCCGAGCACGGCGTCAAGGTCATGAGCTCCAACCTGCTGCTCCAAAACGAGACCGACCCCGTCCTTTGGCGCGGTCCGGTCATCGCAGGCGCCATTAGGCAGTTCTGGAGCGAGACCTCGTGGGGCCCCATCGACTACCTGCTTGTCGACATGCCTCCGGGAACAGGCGACGTCGCGCTCACCGTCTTCCAGTCACTGCCCGTCGACGGCATCGTCATCGTCACGAGCCCGCAGGATCTGGTCTCGATGATCGTCGCCAAGGCGGTCAACATGGCCGAGAAGATGAACGTCCCCATTCTGGGCATTGTCGAGAACATGAGCTATATTGAGTGCCCCGACTGCGGCAAGAAGATCGAGGTCTTTGGCAAGAGCAAGCTCCCCGAGGTCGCAGAGCGCTATAACCTCGACATCTTGGGCCAGCTTCCCATTAATCCGGCACTCGCCGAGGCCTGCGATAAGGGCGAGGTCGAGACCGCGCTGCCCGATGGCATGTTGCCCAAGGCAGTCTCTGCCGTCGAGGCTATTACCCCGCACGAGACCGACGAGGCCTAAGTGAACACGAGCGCCTTCTATGACGTCCTGGTAATCGGCGGCGGGGCTTCAGGCCTCGCCGCCGCCATTACGGCCGCACGCGCCGGCAAAAGCGTCTGCATCGTTGAGTGCGATGTCGCCTGCGGCCTTAAGCTCCTTGCGACCGGTAACGGCCGCTGCAACCTCTCCAACGAATCGATTGATGCTCAGCGGTATAACCACCCCGCATTCGTCGAATCTGTCATGGGCCCCCGGCCCGAACAAGAGCTTATGGGTTTCTTCTCCTCGCTGGGCATCATGACAACCTCCGAGGAAGGCCGGCTGTACCCGCGCTCCCTTCGCGCCGAATCGGTGCGCGACGCGCTTCTCAACGTTTGCGACCGCCTAGGTATCACCTTAATCTGCGGAGCCAACGTTGCCTCGGCGCACAAAGCTTCCGAAGGCTGGGCACTCCAAATAGACCGCCCCGCACGGGCGCTCAAGGCAAAAAAGCACGACGACCGAAAATCGGAGCTCCGCTCGCTTCGGAAAGCGCTCGCCGATGTCCCTCGCAAGAACGAGGCCCTGCAGGCACATGCCGTAATTATCGCCACGGGTGGCAACCCCACCGGTATCGCCGATACGTTTCGCCTCCCCCTCACTTCGCTGCACCCCATCCTCTGCCCCGTATCGGCAACGGTCGTCGGCGATCGGGCGGCACTCAAGACGTTGGATGGTCTGCGCGTCCGCGCCCGCTTGACGCTCACCCATAACCATAGTGAGCTCTGGCACGAAGACGGTGAAGTGCTGTTTCGAACCTTCGGCATCTCGGGCGTCGCTGTCTTCAACCTCTCCCGTCGTATCCAGCGCGGCGATACGATCCTGCTCGACGTTTTCCCCGACCTCTCTAAAGACGAGTTGCTCGATATGCTCAACCGGCGCGTTGAGCTGCTCGGTGGCTTTTCGCCCCGCGATCCCCGTTGGCTCGACGGCATGCTCGCCCCGCAACTCTCCCGCGTCGTCTGCACAGCGTTCGAGCAGTGCCATCCAGGCTCCAACGATGTCATCCACCTGGCCTCGATCCTCAAGCACTTTAAGCTGCTCGTCGAGGGAACAACCGAGGAGCGCTCGGCGCAGGTCACGCGTGGTGGCGTATCTGTCGAGAGCATCTCAACACCCAGTCTACGCGCGCGCAGCGTTGTCGACGCCCCGCTTTACGTCTGCGGCGAAGCGCTCGACATCGACGCCGATTGCGGAGGCTTTAACCTTGCGTGGGCCTGGCTCTCGGGCATTCGCGCTGCAAGCAGCCTGTAGCCGCGCAGTCTATAATCAAAAACGCATTCGGGCCGTCTGGGATACCGGACGGCCTCTTTCTTGCCTCTAAGGAGACCTCGATGATCGAAATCACCCAAGTCAACGCGTCGCTCAATGAAGCCGGCGATGAAAATGCCTGCCTCATTGTTGGCAAGCGAGTCGCCAAGCGCGTCCTACGTTGCAAGGACTCCGAGATCAAGTCCATCGAGCTCCACCGCAAGTCAATCGACGCTCGCAAAAAACGAGACGTCCATTTTATCCTGAGCTTTCGTGTTGAGCTGACTAGTCCCCACCTCGAGCGAGAAGCGGTCGACAGCGTCGCCGAGCGTGACCGCTCGCGCGTACGCGCGATAGAGGACGATGGGCCCTCATTCCCCTCCCCCGTCTCCGACGCACCTCAAGAATGCCCTGTCGTTGTCGGCGCCGGATGCGCTGGCCTTTTCGCTGCACTCACCCTTGCCGAAGCGGGTCTTAAGCCCTTGCTCATCGAGCGCGGCGACCCAGCATTTCGCCGCTCGCATGCGATCGATCTCTTTCTAAAGGAGCGCATTCTCGACCCCGAGAGCAATATCCAGTTTGGCCTGGGCGGCGCGGGGACCTTCTCGGACGGCAAGCTCAATACGGGAACCAAAAATCCCGCCCATCGCCTTATCCTCGAAACCTTCGTCGAGGCGGGCGCGCCCCGCGATATTCTGTGGGATGCCAAGCCGCACATTGGCTCCGACATCCTTCCCACGGTTGTCACCGCTATATCCCAGCGCATCGAGCAGCTCGGAGGTGTCGTCCGTTATCGAACAAAGCTCGTCGACATTCACATCGACGCGTCTGGCGCCATTACCGGTATTGATGTCCAATCGTCCCAAGACGCCGCTTGCGAGCCAATCGAGACAAAGCACCTCATCCTCGCCTGCGGGCATTCTGCTCGCGATATTTTTGAGCTCCTTAAGGACCACAACGTGGCCCTCGCACAAAAGACCTTTGCCATGGGCGTTCGCATCGAGCATCCGCAGCGCGACATCGACCGAGCCCAATATGGAGCCTTGGCGGGACATCCTGCCCTCGGAGCAGCCCCCTACAAGCTCGTCGCCCATCTTCCCAACGGCCGCAGCGTGTTCTCGTTTTGCATGTGCCCCGGCGGACAGGTTGTCGCCGCCTCTTCCGAGCAGGGCCACCTGTGCGTCAACGGCGCTAGCCTCAATGCCCGCGACGGACGCAACGCAAATGCCGCCTTGCTCGTTAACGTCACGCCTGAGGACCTTCCCAACGATGACCCGCTCGCCGGCATCGAGCTCCAGCGTGCCTGCGAGGCGGCCGCCTATCGCCTGGGCGGTTCCAACTGGAACGCACCGGCACAACTCGTCGGAGATTTCCTCGCAGGACGCGCCAGCAAGGCGCCCGGAAAGGTAAAGCCCACCTATCCGCTCGGTGTGACCTGGACGGCAATTGACGAAGCCCTGCCGCAGCATATCGTCGAGTCGCTCCGCCTGGGACTTCCCCTACTCGGAAAAAAGCTACGAGGCTACGACCGTCCCGATGCCGTTCTTACCGGCGTGGAGACTCGTTCGAGCTCACCTGTCACTGTCACCCGAGACCGAACGTGCCATGCCGTGTCGACCCCGGGCCTCTACCCTTGTGGTGAGGGAGCTGGATATGCTGGCGGCATCATGAGCGCGGCCACCGACGGCATCCGTTGTGCCGAAGCCCTGATCGCGGACCTCTAACGCACGAATTCCAGCGCGCAAAAGACACAGGCCCCGAGCTCCACAGGGAACTCGGGGCCTGTTCGCTATTTCTTAAACCGTGCACCCCGGCGTTTTCTGCCCGATGCGAACGTGGAACCCTTGCGGGCCTGCGAACGTAAGCGCTCGATCGTCTCGTCCTCAGACGCGCCCTCGAGCATCGCCCGAATCTGAACGACGGCATCGCGCAGGCGCGCCGCCTCCTCAAAGTCCATGGCGGCAGAAGCGTTGCGCATATCCTCTTCCATGGTTTCGACGATCCGCACAAGCTCGTCATGCGGCAGTTCTTCCAACTGCTCCGCAAGTGTCTGCTCGGGCGCCACCGTTTCCGGCACGCCGCCCTCGCCCGACTCATCGGGCGTATAGAATGCGCCATGACCAAGAGAATCGCCCTTCGAGCGCCCCTTGGAACCCACGGTTTTTTCGGCCTCGGCAATAAAACTTGAGATGTCGTTGATGGCCTTGCGCACTGTCTTGGGCACAATGCCATGCTCTTCGTTATATGCCATCTGAATCTCGCGACGGCGCTGCGTCTCCTCGATGGCCTCTTTCATCGAATCGGTCACAACGTCCGCATACATGATGACTTCGCCATCGGCGTTACGGGCCGCGCGGCCAATCGTCTGAATCAGCGAACGGCGGTTGCGCAAGAAGCCTTCCTTATCGGCATCGAGAATTGCCACCAGTGAGACCTCGGGAAGATCCAAGCCCTCGCGAAGCAGGTTGATGCCAACGAGTACATCGATCTTGCCCTCGCGCAGCGTTCGCAGGATCTCGACACGGTCCATTGTCGCCGTATCAGAGTGCATGTAATTGACCTTAATGCCCGCGTCGAGCAGATGGTCGGTCAGGTCCTCGGCCATGCGCTTGGTCAACGTGGTCACCAGCACACGCTCCTTGCGGGCAACGCGCTCGCGAATCTCGTCCTCAAGATCGTCAATCTGGCCGCGTACTGGACGCACATCAATCTTGGGGTCGAGCAGGCCGGTCGGACGAATAATCTGCTCCACGTCGTTTTGGCTCACCCGCAGCTCGTAGTCGCCCGGCGTGGCCGAAACATAGATAAACTGGGGTATTCTTGCCTCAAACTCATCGAAACGAAGCGGGCGGTTATCGAGCGCCGAGGGCAGGCGAAAACCGTGTTCCACCAGCGTCACCTTACGCGAGCGGTCACCTTCGTGCATACCGCGAATCTGCGGCACCGTCACATGGCTCTCATCGATGATGCAGAGCATATCCTTGGGAAAGTAATCGATAAGGGTAAACGGCGGCTCGCCCGGCTTGCGACCGTCCAGATGACGCGAGTAGTTCTCGATGCCGTTGCAAAAGCCCATCGTCTCGAGCATCTCAAGATCATAATCGGTGCGCTGCTGCAGACGCTGCGCCTCGAGCAACTTGTCGGTCGCCTTGAGCTCCGCCACGCGCTTCTCGCACTCTTCGCTGATCGATTTCAGAGCCGCCTTGACCTTCGGCTTCTCGGTCACGTAGTGCGATGCCGGCCATACGGGAATGGCCTCATACTCACGAAGCATCTCACCGGTGACCTCATCGATCTCGGCAATCAGCTCGACCTCATCGCCAAAGAACTCAAACCGCAACGGATGCTCGGCATAAGGCGGATACACGTCGACAACATCGCCGCGCACGCGGAACGTGCCGCGTGCCAGGTCATAGTCATTGCGATCATATTGAATGTCGATAAGCGCATGGATAAAGTCATCGCGCTCGAGCGGCACCTTCTTGTCGACGTTCGGAGCCAGACCCGCATAGTCCTCAGGAGAGCCAATGCCATAGATACACGAGACCGATGCAACGACGATCACATCGCGTCGAGAGAGCAGTGACGCGGTCGCCTGATGGCGCAGCATCTCGACCTCTTCGTTAATCGAGGAGTCTTTCTCGATATATGTATCGCTTTGTGGCACATACGCCTCGGGCTGATAGTAGTCGTAGTACGAGACGAAGTAGACCACAGCGTTATTGGGAAAGAACTCTTTGAGCTCGCTCGCAAGCTGAGCGGCGAGCGTTTTATTCGGAGCCATGACAAGGGTCGGCTTACCCAAGGCCTCAATGGTCTTGGCCATCGTAAAAGTCTTACCCGAACCAGTCACACCCAGCAAAACCTGATAGCGGTCTCCGTCCCTCACGCCCCGCACAAGCGACTCAATGGCCTTAGGCTGGGAACCAGCGGGCTCGTATGGAGACACGACCTTAAACGGCACATCAGCGCCCTCAACGCCAAAGCGCTTAAGTTCACCACCAACGCGTTCTACTTCAAATTCCGCCATGGATACTCCTAACTCATACATCTGCAGTATACGCAGGCGGTGGGCTTAGTCCTATACGAACCGATCGGGATAGAGAGTCTTATATCGAACCCAGGCATTATTGACGCGGATCAGATAAGCCTGAGTTTCAGGGAAGGTAATCGCATTATGGAGTGACGTGTTCTGCTGCGCCCATCCGTCGACATTGCCCATACCGGCGTTATAGGCGGCGATGGCACTATCCGTCGACCCGTTGAAATAGGTGAGAAGATACGAGAGGTATGCGCAGCCAAACTCGATATTCGTAGCCGGATCGTTAAGATTGTCGGCCGAATACACCTCTCCGTTGACAAGGCCCTTGGCGATCATGTCCTGGGCAGTCTCGGGCATCAGCTGCATCAATCCCTGAGCACCCTGATTCGACTCGGCCTCGGGATCCCAATTCGATTCCGACTTAATGACAGCGCACACCAGATACGGATCCAGATTATGCGAAATACTGGATTGCTTTACATACGCCTCGTAGTCAATCGGATACAGCGGCTTAAAGAAAGCGGCAGGGGCACACGAGTAGACGAGCGAAATAAGGCCGAAGACGAACACAACGGCAAGTGGCGCCACGCGATACCACGTAAAGAAACGTGCCTTAGGCATCGGCCTCCTCCTTATCCGGAGTATCTATAAACCCGTGGCATGCAAGCCATGAGTCAAGCTGCTCAAAGAGCGAATTATCGCCTGCGGCATTATCAATCACCGTTGTAGCGAGATTGCACAGCGCAGACTCATCGGGCTGGCAAGCAGAACGAGCATCGAAATCGGATGGCTCCATGCCACGTTGAATAGCGCGCTCGCGACGAACTGACAAAGGGGCGCTGATGACCAGAATTTCATCAGCCAAGCCAAATGCATCCTCAAAACCAGTCGGAGCAGAAACCTCGACCACCGCAAAGGGATAACGGGGAGATGAAACCGTACAACAAACCGGATCGAGAATCCTAAGCGAAAGCTGTTCAATGAGAACGGGATGCACGATGCCATTGAGCCGTGCGACCGAATCAGGAGAAGCGAAAGCTCGAGAAGCGAGGATGCTGCGGCGAATGCCGCCTTCCTCATCCAAAATGTCCCAACCGAATTCATCCGCGAGAGTATTGACGATATCAGAGCCCGGCACATACAGAGATTTTGCAAGCTCATCCAGATCGATAAGCATAGCGCCACGAGATTCGAAATAGCGGCAGGCCGTCGACTTACCCGAAGCAATATTGCCCAAGACAAATACGGTAAACATCAAGCCCTCCCTAACGCCAATGCGAGTAATTATCGCTCAAATACACTAGAAGGACTCAAAATACAGCCAAAGAGTAAGAGCGCATACGGGGGAGGTAGGTCCCAAAGCACAACGTGTATACAACGCAAAAAAGGGGGAGGCCGCGAGGCCTCCCCCTTCTAAGCTCGATGACGGCTCGGTGCCGTCCACCGGTCAGCGGCGCCCTGGCCTCCCACGGGC
>CALDBJ010000001.1 GCA_937937835.1 uncultured Collinsella sp. | reverse complement strand
GGTGTAGAGAGATAAGTATACTTGGACAGAATTGCCTCCTTCATCTCCCGACCGTCATCAAACCAATTAACCACCTCGTCGTAGTCACCCCACCACTTTCGATAGGAGCCGCCCCGAATAATCGGGAACCAACGGGAACCACTTTGCTTTGCCTCGGGCCTGCCGCTGCAATCTCGCGATGTGTTGGAAGGCACCACTTCCCACCATTTCCTCAAAAAGCGACCGTTATCACTCGTCGCCAAGCCCTGTCGCGGAGTAGCAATGGCATCGAGCCTCTTTCCTTTTGTGAACGATTCAACAAGAGCATCGCTGGCCCAGTAGGCTATGGGGGTGCCGGGGATCTGCTTGAAGGTGTCAGCGTTGCGGCGATAGAACCAACCGCAGTCAGGGTTTTGGATTGCCTCGAGGGCCTTGGGAGCCTGGACAGCGGCGCCAACGAAGTCAGAAAGGCGCACGTAGCCTCCCTTGTAGCTCTTGATGAGTGAGTTGTGAAACGTGTAGGTGCAGATGGGCACAGTCGCACCAGCGAAGCCCGAGTACTCAAGTTGAATGAGGGAGGTAAGCGTTCTGTTGTCGATAATCTCGTTGCGGAGCTTCTCATAGCTTCCGATGAACATCCAGACGAAAGGCGACATGACTCCGCACTCGCCGTGGTCCTTGGCGAGACTGAACATGCGAACGACAAAGCTGGAGAAGAGGTCGCTCTTCACGTCGGGGTAGTTCTTCTTGACCCACTTGCTCATGAAGGGGTTAAAGCTACTGCTGCCCATATACGGAGGATTCGCAACGGTGCAGGTAAAACGACGGGACAGCTTCTCGCAGATGGCGGCAGCGCTTTCGAGCTTAGTTTTGGCCGTAGCGGCAAAAAGGTCATCGGAACAACTCGCGGCGGCAGCCTTGAGCTCGTCGATCTCGTCCTCTGAGGGATTGAGCAGCGAACCGATCTCGCCCAAATGACTCAGCTCCTCGGCGAGCTTCTTGTTACCCGGCAGCTCGTCCTCCCCTAGCGGGATGCTCGAGAGCACGGCAACGTCGGCGCGAACGCCACGCCTAAAGAAGCGACGATCGTGCTCGCGGGCGCACATGGCAAGCGCCAGCTCCGCGATCTGAGCCGCACGGGGGTCGATCTCCATGCCAGCGAGGTTTTTGGTCAGGATGAGCTCCGGGATCTCGCGCTCGCGGTAGCCGCGCTCCTCGTACACGGCAAAGAGCAGCTCAAACGCATAGACCAGGATATGGCCCGAGCCACATGCGGGGTCGCAGATGGTTATCTCCTCGGGGCTCGAAATGCGGATGAAGTCCTCGTGCTCAGTATCAGGCTCGATGTAATACTCCATGCGCTCGCGCAGCGAACTCCCCGGGTTGTTGAGCATCCACAGACGGCCGAGCGAGTTCTGGACCATATAGCGCACGATCCACTCGGGGGTGAAGAGCTGCGTGGCGGGCGCGATGTCCGCCGCCGCTGCTTTGCGTTTTGCCTTGAAGAACTCGTCTTTGACGTCAGCGTTGTAGTACTGATACATCCAGCCCAGAACGGTCACGCCCTTGCGCCAGTCCTCGTCAGCGAGAATGGTGTTGAGTTTGCCCACCACGCCGTCGGACATCATGAGGCCCTGGGGCAACAGCAGCTCCATGGCACCGCCCACGCGTTCAAAGACGCCCGGCAGGCAATCGGCAAGCTCCTCGCACTGAGCCATAAACAGGTAGCGCCACAGCGGTTCATCCAAGCCCGCCATCTTGAGCTCGGCTATGCGATCGGTATCGGCCGTCGCTATCTCCACGTCCAGTGCGTTCTCCACGGCCTCGCTGCCATGGCTGCCGTCCGCACGACTCAGCATGCGCATACGGCTGGGGAGCCATCCGCGTGCATCCATAAAGCGAATGGCCACGATGCGGTTGAACCAGGTGTAGGCCGCTCGGTCGCGCAGCGCCTCGTGACCCACCTCTGTCTGTATGCGCAGCAGCTCGTCACGCTGCTCAACCTCAGCAGGACTTAGGGGCAGGCCGTTGACGGTCTCGGACCCAACGGGCGAAGGTGCAGGTTCGGTGATGCCGTAGCGCACCATCTGTGCCTCCACGCCTTTGATGAGCTCTGTACGGGCCCAGGTGCAGAAGCTCTTAAGGGCAGAATCGTTCATGGTTGATGAGCCTTTCTAAACGCCATAAACCACCGGTGCTCGCTTTGGCACCGGTGGCTCCGCGAGTTAGTTGATACGAATCTCGTCGTTTGCAGCGAGCTCCTGCATAAGGCGAGAGCGCAGGTCGTCCACGTAGCGCTCCACGTCCTCTGCGGACAAGAGGCGACTCGGCTTGGCCAAATCGGCGCGGCGCACGGTCTTGATCTTCCGCTGGGGCTTAGACGCGGGCACGGGCGCAGACGATGCGGCGCCCTTGTTGGAAATCTTCTTGACCACCTCACCCGTACTCGTGACCTCGGTGGTGCGGCGCTCGTTGTCCATTCGCATGCGGGCCTCATCCACGGCGTCGTATATCTTGTTGGTTGCAGCAACGATCCAGTTTTCCCAGTTTGCCGCGAGGGCGTTAAGCTCGTTGAGGCTCTGGACGCCATGGGCGCGGTTCTTGAACGACTCATACCTGGTGTTGGCGTCCGCGATGGCATCCTTGGCCTGCTTGACAAAACCTTCTTGGCTCTCGGCCTGCTTCCGCAAATCCTGCAGGTCGTTTTCGATACGACACAAGAACTCGTTGCGGCGAATGCCCAGGTGCTTTTTGATGTCTTCCTTGACGGGTGCCATCAACGGCTGAAGGTCTTTAATGCGGCCGTAGGGCTTTGGGTCTTTGAGGATCTCGCGTACCTTTGCCACGTTCTCCACCGCGTTGGGAATGTCATCGGAGGCATACTCGATGCCCTCGGTGCGGCTCAAGAAATCCTTGGCGTGGTCAAACGCTGTTCGTTGGTTGGACTCGAAGAACTCAACCACCTTGTCAAAGTCTTCCTTGGCATCGAGCAGGCGGTCCTCGTGCTTGGTGAACGTGGTCAAGAACGCCTCGGAATCGCTCTGGTCCTTAAGAACGTCGACCACCTCCGAGCGCATCTTCTCGCACTCGTCCTCACCGGGATACGGGTAGGCCGGCTTGATACCCGTGTAGTAGTCGCGTGCCATGGCGACGCACACCTCACGCAAGCCCTCAAGGCGCTCCTTGAGCTCGGCCACGAGCTTATCCTCGTTGGAGGGCACGGTCTTGAGATCAAACAGGTCACGCATAAGCTCGCCCGTGGCGCGCAGCAACCGGTCGCTCATGCGCACGCGCAAACGCACCTGGGCCTTATCGGCATCCTTACGCAGGAGCGACACCATGCGGCTGTCGTTAGCTTGAACCGCCTGACCGCCAAACAGCACCTGCGCGCGCTGCTCCACTACAAGCTGCGCCACCACATTTGCGATGTCAACCTCGCGCCAGCCATAGGGCTTTTGCTGGTACCTGCGCTGGATATCGCCCATAGCGGTATCCAGGTGGCGCTGGTGCTGCACTTTGAGGTAGTCCTCGACCTCCTTGAGCGCACGCGTGTTGCCCGCGTCCATGCCAGCGAGCCCCGCTTGAACGTTGCCCGCCAGAGTGGAGCGGATATCGGAATCGCTCGTGACCGGCGCGCCGATATAGTCGGCCTTTTCAAAGACCACATCGCACAGCTGCGCCAGCACTTGCTCAAAGACCTGAGCGGGTTTGACCGCGCGGACCTCAATTATGCGGCCGTTGACCGCGCAACGTGCATGGAGTACGGCCTCGCTCAAAAGGACATCGGCCTCTTTCTCGTTATAGGCTGCCTCGCGCATCTTGGACTCGACGATCTGGCGCGTACTCGGCTGAAGCTCCTGGAGATTTCGCGTCTTGGCGTACTTGCGGATCTTGGCGGCGTTGACGAGCGTCTCCCAATAATCCGCCTCGTCGCTCAAAGCCACGATGGCTTTGCCCGAAGAAGCCAAGGCCAGCTCGGTATCGTCCGCACGGCCCAGATCGCTCGCCATAGTCGCCACGCAAAGCTCCATGCCGCCCATGCTGGCACCGTGGATTGAGCCGTCCACATAGCGGTCAAACGGAAAGTCGTTGGCCCCGCGGTTGAGTTTACGCGCGGTGTAGATGCTGTCGAACAGGCGCTTTTTGATAGACTCGATCACCTGCGCGTTATCGATCGGGGTGTGTGCGATCTCCTGCGCTATCTCCTGCTCCTCGTCGGTGAGGAAGCTATAGGTATCGCCCTGGCGCGCCACGTAGTTCTCGCGCTCCAGACGGGCAAGGGACTCCTTGACGCGGTCCTTGAGGGCGCGCTTGTCCACGTCGAGGCCGTCTATCATGAAGATGGAGATGTTCTCGACCGTGGCCTTGACGTAGCCGATGTAACGAATCAGGTACAGGAGCTTGAGCACCTGAACGTCGTAGGGTTCAAGGCCCTTTGCGTCCTCGGCCGCGCGGACCGCGCGATCGACCACCTGGTTGATGCCGTGCTCAAGGTCTTTGGAGATAGTGTTGAAGAAGCGCCAGAACGGCACAAGTGCACCGGTCTGGTCATGCTGGATGGCCTGAGCGCTCTCCTGAAACGCGCTCAGCATGGAGCGCTCGCCCGTTGACATGTGCTTAGCCTTGACACCGTGCTTGCGCACCTCGGTCATCACGTCGGGCAGGAGCTTAAACTGGTAGCCCACAAACGGGTAGCTGGCCACAAAATCCTTGGAGTTGGCGTAGCCGGCAAGGTCGGAGCGCGAGCCACCCTCAAAGGTAAAGTTGTTTTTAAGCACGGCGGCGTCTTGCTCGTAGACCTGTGCAAGCATATCGGCCGCCGGCGCGGTCTTCTCGAGCACACGGCGCTGGATGACCTCGTCCACGCTGGAGCTGGAGAGCGAAAGGCGGGTATTGAAGCGGCCCTGGATCTTTGAAAAGTCGTTGCCCACGGGCAGGCTCAGGTTGTCGATGGCCTCCTGGCTCGTAACCATCACCCACACGCGGCCACCGCAGGCGGCACCCAGCTCCTCGACGATGGTCTGAAGACTCAGCATAAGGCTTGGGTCCTGGTCGTTTGTAATAAACTGACCCACCTCGTCGACCATAAAGAGCAAACGGAAGTTGCCGCCGTGGGCCGCTGTCTGAGCGTCTACGTAGTCCTTGACCTTTTTGGCAAAGACATCAGGGGCCAAAACCTCGTCCTCAGAACCCTCGAGCCAGTTCCATGCGGCCTTTTCGCTCATGCCGAGCACGCTCTGCAGCACCTCGACGACGTCGTCCTCAAAGTAGCTGTAGGTGTCGCGGGTCTGGAGCCAGGACTCGCCGTTGACGCGCTCAAAGGCCTCGCGGAACTCCTGGGTCTTGCCCAGGGAATCGATGTGGTCCTCGAGCTTTGCAAGCTTTAGGTCCTCGCCGTAGAAGCCGCGCGCCTCGTAGAACATGCGCTCAAAGCCGCGAAGCAGCGCCGTGGGGGCCGTATCGCCCTGCTTCCACTGGCCCGCCTTGCTATCGATGTTAAAGAGGATAGCTTGCGTGGGCACCGAGCAGGCGCGCTCCATGGCAGCCGCGACCATTGGGTCGACGATCTTGCCGTCAAAGTAGCGGATGGCGTTCTTACCGCCGATCTGGCGATTCTCGAGCAGGTAGCTCAGCATCTTGAGGAAGTGCGATTTACCGGAACCGAAGAAACCACTGATCCACACGCCGATCTTGTCGGTGCGCACATCGATGGCATCGCCGTAGGCCTTGAAGAACGTGGCAAAGTGCCTCTGCAACTCGCGCGTCACCACGTACTCGTCAAGCTCCTGGCGGATGGACCCATCTTTTGAATCCTGGACCTTGACCACGCCGTTGATGGAGCGGTTGATGTCTTTTGCAAAGAGGTCGCGAATGATCGTGTTGTCCATGGGTGCTCCTTTGGGTTTGGGAACGTTATGGCAAAGGATTGTTACCGGCGGCAGGGACTTGTCTGCGGGGAGCCGTGCTTACGAGATATCGATGGCGCGGTAGTAGTTGTCGGCCGGCAGACGGTTAAAGAGCTGGAAAGAAGAGCCGTTGAAACTGCCCGGATAGGCGGCGACCACAGGCACCTCATCAAAATCCGCAAGCATGCAGTGGAGAAGCGTGTGTATGCGAAAGAACGGGAAAACCTCGCCCGCGCCGGTGATGAGAACGACGTCTCCAGGCGCGTGCGGCTCGGTCTGCTCAAGGATGTACGCGGCGACTTTCTCGGGCGAGGCGAACTTGGCCACGTCCTCGAGCACGCGCTGGGTACCGCGGCGCTCCTCTTGGTGCGGGATAGCCTTGAGGACACGGCGCTTTTCGAGAATTGCCAGCACGGCGTCGTAAAGGTTCACGACCTTGAGCGTGCACGGAAGCTTGTCGGCCTCGGCATCGCGTGAAAGGGTGTCAAATAATGCACGCGCCTCAAACTCCAGCGCGGGGTCATAGCAAAAGGTGTGGAAGCCGATCTCATTGCCTATGCCCTTGTTGGCCAAAAAGTCCTCGCTGCACAGGCACTCGCGCAGAAGCTGCGCACGGCGCTCAAATTCCTGACAGACGCGCTCGGAGCGGGCATGCGCCGCCACGACGCTCTTGCGAGAATGGATGCCGATATTGGTGGTGAGATCGGTCGCCGGGGTGATAACAGGGTCGACGGCGCTTTTGACGGGAGCCACGCTACATCACCGCCCTGCCGGTAAGGGCCGCGATAAGCGACTGCTCGCCCAGCTGAACCAAGGCTCGCTCGACATCGGAATCGAGGAAGAGTGGTGACAGGCGCTCGGACTCCGGGCCCTGGCCCTCGCCGATAAGGCCGGCATGGCGGAGCGTCTGGCGGAGCGAGCCCTTAATGCGCTTGACCGTGGCCTCAGTCCAGCGGGCCGCGTCCGGATACTCCGTGGTAAAGCGTGTCATAAAGGCGTTGAGGTCAACCGCCGTAAAGGCATAATCGAAGTTTTGTAGGCGCTCCCCTACCTCGACGAGCACCAGCTCGCGCACGATATCGTAGCGGCAGATCATGCTGTAGAAGATGGCCTGGTCCGCCTGCGTTGGAGTGCCGGATGCCATGAGCCTGGTTAGGGATGACGCAGCCTCGACGGCGGTTTTGGGGTCGATGCCGCGCGCGGCGCATACGGCGTCCGTGGGCACCATGGCGTCAAGGCGGCGAAGGCACACGGTTGCGCGGTTGGCGACCATGCGCTCCGTGGGATATTGAAAGAGGTTCTCGCTCTTTACGCGTACAATGACCTGCTCGTCGCTTGCGCCCTGCATACGAAGGGCAGCGACGATGCGCATCTCATGCGGGAGGAATTGCTCGCGGGTGAGCACCCCCCCCCCCGAACGCTTTTTGTGGTTACATCCACAGTACACGCTCCAAGGGTGTCAAAGGCTGTCACAAGTGCGCCGCAACCCGGCAGGCAGGCGCGGCGCACATGACAATAATCATACCTGTTGGTAAAAAAGTTACCACGCCCAGAGTGTCAAATGTTGAGCAACAAAATTTAATCCGGTTAACGGTCATTTTCGCAGCTTAGAAACTATAACGAGGTCGCCCCAAATCACACTTGCCAGACAACCGCGCTTACGAATGCAGGCACGCACGCGCCCAACGCCACCCTCCGCTACACTCAACATAGAGTTATACATATGATTCTATGTAAGGAGTTTCATATGCCTGTCGTAAAGCCTATTTCTGATCAGACGCGCGCGCTAACTACCATTCAGGAACGCGAAGATCACATTCAACGTACCATCGCTCATGGTTATGACGACCTCACCAACGGTCGTGTGCGCCCCTGGAAACAAGCGAAGACCGAGGCGGATCGGATGCGAGCCATCAGGTAAGGTCGCCCCCCATGTAACCATCCTGTAAATCATAGCAGCGCACTCGAGTTTTACCGCGATGCGGTCGCGCCCGGCGCTCCACTGTGCTAAAGTATCCCGAACGTTCAAACGACTACGAGGGGAACTAGAAGATGGCACGTGTGCACAACTTCTCAGCTGGCCCGGCCGCGCTGCCTACAAGCGTGCTCGCCGAGATCGCCGACGAGATGATGGACTACCGCGGTTGCGGCATGTCCGTGCTCGAGATGAGCCATCGATCTAGCATGTACCAGCAGATCATCGACGACGCCGAGGCAACCCTGCGTCGCCTGCTGAGCATCCCCGGCAACTACCGTGTCCTGTTTTTGCAGGGCGGCGCCACGCTGCAGTTTGCGGGCATCCCGATGAACCTCATGCGCCGCGGCCGCGCCGGCTACGTCGTGACCGGCAACTTCGCCAACAAGGCGTATAAAGAGGCCGCCAAGTACGGCGAGGCCGTACTGCTCGCGAGCTCCGAGGACACCAATTTCGACCGCATTCCCACCATGGCCGACGTCAACGCGCGCATTGCCGCCGAGGCCGCGGGCGACGGGCTCGACTACGTCTACATCTGCCAGAACAACACCATCTTTGGCACCATGTACCACGAGCTGCCCAACTGCGGCGACGTACCGCTGGTCGCCGATGTCTCGAGCTGCTTTCTGTCGCAGCCGCTCGACGTTGAGCGCTACGGGCTCATTTACGCCGGCGCGCAGAAAAACGCCGGCGCCGCGGGTGTGACCGTGGTCATCGTGCGCAACGACCTCATCGCAGATGGCCCCGCCTTTGCGCAGACGCCGCAGTACATGGACCTCAAGACCCAGGCCGCCAAGGGCTCCATGCTCAACACGCCCAACACCTTTGGCATCTACGTGTGCGACAAGGTGTTCCGTTGGGTTGAGCAGACCGGCGGACTTGCCGCCATGGCCGAGCGCAACTGGGCCAAGGCCAACCTGCTCTATGACCTGCTCGAGCACAGCGAGCTGTTCCACGGCACCATGCAGACAGACAGTCGCTCCATCGCCAACGTCACGTTCCGTACCGGCGACGCCGAGCTCGATGCGGCCTTTGTCGCAGGCGCGGCCGAGCACCAGATTCAAAACGTCAAGGGCCATCGCCTGGTGGGCGGTATGCGCGCCAGCGTCTACAACGCCGTAACCATGGAAGACGTGCAGGCACTGGCCTCGTACATGAAGGACTTCGAAGCGCAGCATAGTTTGAGCCCGCGATCTAACTAGCCCGCAGCACGCGGGCCGACCAGCCATCTCAAACCACCCTGTTTAGATCAAAACCTGCTAAGGAGTTTTTCTATGCGTAAGATTAAGACCATCGACGACATCACCAAGGACGGCAAAGTCGAGTTTGGCGAGGGCTACGAGTTTGTGGGCACCGCCGAGGAGGCCGACGCGATCCTGATGCGCTCCACCGACCTGCACGGCTACGAGCTGCCCGAGGGCATCCGCGCCATCGCCCGCTGCGGCGCCGGCGTCAACAACATCCCCGTCGAGGAGTACGCCAAGAAGGGCGTCGTCGTCTTTAACTCCCCCGGCGCCAACAGCAACGCCGTCAAGGAGCTCGTCCTGGGCATGCTGGTGCTTTCGAGCCGCGGCGTGGTGCAGTCGATGAACTGGGTGCGCGACAACGCCGACGACCCCGAGATCCAGGTCGATGCTGAGAAGGCCAAGAAGGCCTTTGTGGGCCGCGAGCTCAAGGGCAAGCGTATCGGCGTCATCGGCCTGGGCAACGTGGGCTCCAAGGTCGCCAACGCCTGCGTCGATCTGGGTATGGACGTCTACGGCTACGATCCGTTCATTTCCGTCGAACACGCGTGGGTGCTGAGCCGCGAGGTGCAGCGCGTGGGCACGCTCGAGGATCTGTGCCGCGGCTGCGACTACCTCACCGTGCATGTGCCCAGCAAGGCAGACACCATCGGCATGATCAGCACCGAGCAGATCAACCTGCTGGCACCCGACGCCGTGCTCATCAACTACGCGCGCGAAACCATCATTGACGAGGACGCCGTCGACGCTGCCCTGCGCGAGGGCAAGCTCAGCTGGTTTAGCTGCGACTTCGCCACGCCCAAGACGGTCAAGATGCCCAATACGTTTATCACCACGCACTCGGGCGCCGGCACCGGCGAGGCCGAGGCCAACTGCGCAGACATGGCCATCAGCGAGCTCAAGGATTACCTGGAGAACGGCAACATCGCCCACAGCGTCAACTACCCCGCCTGCAGCATGGGTAAGGCACGCGCCGCAAGCCGCATTGCCTGCCTGCACGCCAACGTGCCCAACATGATCGGCCAGATAACGGCAATCCTTGCCAAGGACAACGCCAACGTGCAGCGCATGACCAACGAGTCCGCCGGCGAAAACGCCTACACCATGTTCGACACCGACGAGCACCTGGACAGCAGCACCATCGAGGCGCTCAAGCAGATTCCGTCGATGTA